>NZ_JAGLBC010000135.1 GCF_018260395.1 Psychrobacter sp. | reverse complement strand
TATTATGAATGTTATGGAAAGTTGGTATTATAATATATTTCTGTTCGATTACTTAGTTTAAATTATCTTAACTCTCTTTTCTGAGTACAAATAACTCAAACAAACCCTTATCATACTGTAGGCTTTCCAGCCTATACTTTTGCTGTATTTTTAATAGTGTAGAGTTTTTAGTCGTGTAGAGTTTCGAAAAAATTTAGGACACCTGTCTTGAAATAAATTTGGAGTCAAAATTGGTAGATTTTCAAAATTTTAAATTACACATCATGACTATAACGGGTCTTGAAAGAGATGCGTTACATATTTATGTTGGTATTGGTGTTTTTGTCTTAAGTCTATTATTGACTCGACCTCTCAATAGAAATTATATCATTCGTTTAAATATCGCTTTATTGATGTCTATACTTTTTGCTTTAGCTGGAGAGTTTTTGGATTTAAGAGTTAATTATCCCAACATTACAGGCGATAATTTAAGAGACAGTATCCATGATATTATCAATACCAGTTTTTGGCCAGTCATGCTCTATATAATTAACCGGTGGACGTCTCTATTTAAGGATAATTAATTACAACAGCAAAAGAAAATTAACCACCAATAATAAAAAATGCCCAACCAATAGGTCGGGCATTATTCATTTAATCATCAAGTTTTTATTAAAACCCTTATAGGCTTCAAATATAGTTTAGGCTTGATTTTCTGTTGCTAACTCACGTAATACATAGTGCAACACACCGCCATGACGTACATATTCACGCTCTTTTGGCGTTTGTAACATAACATTCACTTCAAAGGTTTCGGTGCTGCCGTCGGCACGGGTTGCAGTAACTGTGGCAGTTTTGCTTTCCCCATTGTCAAGACCGGTAATACTGAGTACTTCTGAACCATCTAAGTTATGCGATTGAATGCTTTCGCCTGCTTTAAAGGTTAATGGCAATACCCCCATGCCGACTAAGTTTGAACGATGAATACGTTCAAATGACCCTGCTAACACGGCTTTTACGCCAAGCAATATCGTACCTTTGGCTGCCCAGTCACGACTTGAACCTGTCCCATATTGCTGACCGCCTAATACCACAAGCGTACGACCATCCTCACGATATTTCATAGCAGCGTCATAAATGGTCATCTCTTTACCATCTTTGAGCGTTGCTTTATCTTCTTTAAAATAATAGGTATAACCACCTTCTTTGCCGCTCATCATTAAGTTTTTGATGCGGATATTAGCAAACGTACCGCGGGTCATCACTGCGTCATTACCACGGCGTGAGCCATAGCTGTTAAAGTCAGCTTCTAATATACCGCGGTTTTTCAAATACTGGCCGGCTGTAGAATTAGCATCAATATTACCTGCAGGAGAAATATGGTCAGTGGTAATAGAATCCCCAAACACTCCTAAAATACGAGCATTTTGGATATCTTTGATACCTTCAGGTTCCATTGTCATGTCATCGAAGAAAGGAGGGTTCTTAATGTATGATGATGCTTCACTCCAAGGATAAAGTTGACTCTCAGCAGAATGAATAGCGTTCCACTCAGCGCTACCGTCAAAGACTTCACCATAATTTTTATGGAACATCTCAGCATTGATGTTTTTAGCAATTAATTCATCAATTTGGGCGGTGGTAGGCCATATGTCTTTTAGATAAACATCATTGCCTTCGCTATCTACGCCTAACGGATCTTTGGTCAGATCAATATCGACCGTACCAGCTAAAGCGTATGCCACTACCAGAGGCGGAGATGCTAGATAGTTGGTCTTGACATGCGAGTGGATGCGCCCCTCAAAGTTACGGTTACCTGACAGTACAGAGGCTACCACCAAGTCGTTCTCTTCAATTCCTTTTTCAACTACCTCTGGCAGCGGGCCTGAGTTACCGATACAAGTAGTACAGCCATAACCGACTAAATAAAAACCTACTTTTTCAAGCTCATCCATTAAATTGGTTTTTTCAAGATAATCGGTCACTACTTTAGAGCCTGGTGCCAATGACGTTTTGACCCAAGGCTTGGCTTTTAAACCTTTAGCGGCAGCGTTTTTGGCTACCAAGCCTGCACCAATCATTACCGCTGGATTTGAAGTATTGGTACACGAAGTAATCGCCGCAATAACTACTGAGCCATCATTAAGCTTATGCTCTTTATCATTAATACAAACGGTAGAATAAATACTTTGTTTCTTATTTACATCATTGCTATCTTTGTCTTCTACATCAACATCAATGTGAGGCTCTGCTGCAAGCTTATCTGCCTGTGCTTGCTCGCCACCTTCTTGATCAAAGCGCACTTTACCCACAACTTCAGCTTTACGATCTTTAGTCATCTCTATCAAGGTTTTATTAAAGCTTTGGTGCATCTCAGTAAGTGGCACACGTTGATGAGGCAATTTAGGTCCGGCAAGAGAGGGTACAACTGTTGAGATATCAAGGGTTAAGTTACTTGAATAAGTGGCATCTGGGGTATTAAGATCATGCCACAGGCCTTGTGCTTTAGCATACGTCTCCACCAGTTCAATCTGTGACTCTGCACGACCTGATAGGCGTAGATAATCTATAGCAATTTGATCAATTGGGAAGATACCACAAGTAGCACCATATTCTGGCGCCATATTGGCGATGGTTGCTCTGTCAGCAAGCGGAAGATATTGAAGACCTTCACCATAAAACTCAACAAATTTGCCTACCACGCCGTGTGCACGCAACATTTCAACCACACGCAGTACTAAGTCAGTTGCGGTAACTCCTTCAGCAAGTTTGCCAGTGATTTCAAACCCAACCACTTCAGGAATTAGCATAGATGAAGGCTGACCTAGCATAGCCGCCTCCGCTTCAATACCGCCAACGCCCCAACCTAAAACACCCACGCCATTGATCATAGTGGTATGGCTATCCGTACCAAATACAGTATCTGGATAAGCTGTAAGTTCCCCATTTTGTTCGCTAGCCATCACCACACGGGCTAAATACTCAAGGTTAACTTGGTGCACGATACCAGTAGCTGGTGGTACGACCACAAAATTTTCGAAGGCATTTTTGCCCCAATGCAAGAACTCATAACGCTCATTATTGCGCTTAAACTCAATTTTTTTGTTTAAATCTAAAGCATCTGCACGGCCATAAACGTCTACTTGAACAGAGTGATCAACGACCAATTCACTGGGAATAAAAGGATTAATTTGTTTGGCATCGCCGCCAAGTTTAACAATAGCATCGCGCATAGCGGCTAGATCTACTACCGAAGGGACACCAGTGAAGTCTTGTAGCACAACGCGAGCAGGCATGAAAGCTATCTCTTGCGATGGGGTAGCAGCAGCATCCCAATTTGCAACCGCTTCAATATGGTTTTCACCCACAGACTGACCGCCATCTTCGTTACGCAGTAAGTTCTCTAAAACCACTTTCATGCTGTAGGGTAGGCGATTAATATTGGGGTATTTTTCAGCAAGTTTGGGTAGGCTATAATAGGCATGATCTTTGCCTTCTATCGTTATCTTGTCTTTTACATTAAATATATCGCTCATAGTGGCTTCCTTTTCTATTTATAAACTTTTTTTAAAGTTATTATTGATTGAGGTGGCTAACATTTTATTCAAAGCAGGTTAATTTACTATAATCACTCATTTTTAAAGTCAATAATAGGGTAACGTTTTATTGACTGGAGCGAGCTGTGTCTATGATGAATAACTTCGAGCTTTTAATTTGCTAAAACGAATACTTTTTAGAATAAATCTAACTTGCACTCTTTTATATTCGGTCTATATCTAACTTACTTATGCTTAGTTTTTTTTCATCATTTAATTTTTCAACGCTTAATTTTTGTTTATCATTAAAGTGTTCGTCACATAGTTATTAAATAATACCGTACCTAGTAAAGCTGACAAAGCGTGATTAAGTTCTTTATCAGTGCTAACAACATAACAAAATATTCTTAATTTATTAAGGCTTTGACAGTAGTGTCATCGTGGTGAAATCGTAACAACTGTTCCTAAGATAAAAAGGCAATAAAATAGTTATAGTTAGCGCCCTAAAATACTTAGCGCCCTAAAAGCTTGAAGGTAAAAATTATAGTTTTAGTTGGGTTTATGCGCTGACCTGATTAATTAAATCCTTTTAAGCTAAAAATCGGCCTACTTATAAAGAGACCGATTCTTGAAAAAATTGAAATGCTTATCTGTTATTTATTTAGCGGCTGGCTTGTGCAAATTTTGATAACCACCATAATACTTCACTGGAGACCAACTTGGGATAACTGGAGGAAGTTGAGGGTTTAGTTTGTTATATTCGCCTGCGCCATAGACTATATTGCCGTCTACTACAGTGAGTACTGACTCGATGGTCTTAATTTTTTCTTCTGGAACTGTGAAATAGTCGTCGGAGAGCAACGCAAAGTCAGCGTACTTACCTGGCTCAAGGGTACCTTTGACATCTTCTTCATTAGAGAACCAAGCACTGCCACTAGTGTACACCTCTAGAGCATCGTCTCGATCTAACAGGTTGTCTTTATCATAAAGCTGCATGCCGCCAACTGTTTTACCTGTGGTCATCCAATATAGGGATATCCATGGATTATAACTAGCGACACGAGTGCCATCTGTTCCTGAACCCAATGGAATTCCCATGTCATAAATTTTCTTAATTGGCGGGGTGGTCTTCGCCTCTTGCGCACCATAGCGCTCAACGAAATATTCGCCGGCATATGCCATACGATCTTGTACTGAAATGCCACCATTTAGGCGTTTGATTTCACGCAGGGTTTCATCATTAATGGTTTCACCATGGTCGATTGCCCAGCGCATTTTATCTCTAATCTTATGATTATTCTCACGGTCAATCTCATCAACCAAGTCAACAATTAGCTTGGTGTTCTCGCCATAGGTGGAATGTTGTCTAAAGGGCCAGCCTTTATCAACATGCATTTGGATAATTTCTTTGGTGCTCTCACGCCAGCCTTTGTTGTTTTCGATCAATGGTTTTTCCGCTAAAAAGTTTTCAAAGTCACCGGCTGCCCAAGTCATATACTCGCCGCCGCCTTTTAGTTCATAACCATGGTCATGGGCAATGTCTTCATTGACAGAAGCTTGATTGTTGGCCATCCATTTTTCAAAAGCTTGTTTTTCCTCACCTGCTTTTTGTGGAAATAAATAATAAGAGATACGTAAAGAGGAATCACCGCTAGTTGCCAATGCTTTTGAGGCTTCATAATCATCCGGGAAGCTATGACCACCACCACCTGCATCAATCGCACTAGTAAGACCAAAACGGTTTAACTCATGGTTAAATTGCTGCGATGAGTTGATCATTTCCGCTTCCGTCAAGGCAGGCATCTTACCGATAACCAGATATAGAATCATAGCATTAGGTTCAGCCAATAGCACTCCAGTAGGGTCGCCGTTGGCATCTTTTTCATAACGGCTTTCATTGTTTGGCGGCTGTGTATTGCGGTCAATATTTAACGCTTTTAAGCCCGCTTTGTTAAGCCAACCACGGCTGTACAAATACAAAACGAAGGCTGGCGTGTCCCCGGTAGCTTCGTTGATTTCCTCAATCGTAGGCATACGCTTTTCTTCAAACTGATACGGTGACCAACCGCCAACTACTCTTACCCATTGGCCTTTAGGTGTTCTTTGTGCCTGCTCTTTTAGCATACGCAGTGCCTCTTTTAATGAGGTCACCCCATCCCAGCGTAGTTCAGAGTTATAAAAGCGGCCGCCACGAGTAATATGTAAATGAGAGTCGTTAAGACCAGGTATTAAGGTTCTACCATGTCCGTCAATAACTTGAGTGTGTCCATCTTTTAAACGCAAAATTTCATCATTGCTACCAGTGCGTAGGACTTTACCGTCCTTCACCGCAATCGCTTCACTAATGGTACGTTTTTTGTCCATCACCGCAACTTTGGCATTGGTCACAATCATGTCGGCAGATTGTAGGTTGTTATACATACTTGATGTTTGAGGAGCAGTTTGAGTGGCACAAGCCGAAATCAAAGTTGCTGAACCGGCCAGTAATATAAGATTTGTCTTTATTTTAAAGTTTTTCATGATAGCGCCTCAAATTATAGAATGAATGGAGTTGAGTCATCAGAGTTTGTTGATTTAACAATTTAAAATCAAATAAAAATTAAGGTTTAATAACCAGATTAAAAAATAAGAGTTACATTTCAAAATTCTTTAATCAATTTTAAGTAATAGTCTCAATAAGTTAGCACAGCTAAGTAATATCTATCAATTCTTAGATTAACACACCAAGTGCAACGCTACGTAATATTAAAGAACACCTGA
>NZ_JAGLBC010000015.1 GCF_018260395.1 Psychrobacter sp. | reverse complement strand
AATAAAATAAAACGTTCACGTTCACACTTAAATACAACTTTTAATTGAATGCAATCCAGCATGAAACCAAAGCTATTCAATCACTTTATCAGCTTTATCGATAACAGATTGAGGCAACTTAAATCCTTGTTCGGCGGCATGATTTGGACTTACAAATAAGCTTAAATTTTGAGGCCGATATATTGGAATACTGCCGGGCTTTTCACCCTTTAAAATACGACTAACGATTTTACCTGTTTCACGACCTAAATCAAGATAGTTAACGCCTAATGCTACTGCTGCACCTCGTTTAACCGAATCTGTATCTTGAGCAATGATAGGAATTTTGTTTTCAGATGCAACTTGTGCCAGTGATTCAAAGGCTGAGACGACGCCATTATCATTAGATACATAGATCATATCGACTTTATTTGCCAAGCTTAATGCAGCTTGGTGTATCTCATTACTACGCTGCGCCGGTGCATCATGAATAGTAATGCCCATCGGTGCCAAACGTTCTTTTAGGTTTTTTAGAATAACGGTTGAATTAACTTCACCTGGGCTATAGACATAACCAACATTTTTTAAGTTTGGAATAGCCTCTTTCATAAGATCGATTTGAGGCTCATAAGGCATAGCATTGGTAGCTCCGGTAACATTAGTACCTGATGCGCCAAGGTTAGGTACCAATTTTGCAGTTACAGGGTCAGTAACGGCACTAAAAACTACAGGTATGGTATTAGTGGCCGATACAATAGACTGCGCCGATGGCGTAGATATGGCGACAATTACATCAGGGTTTTCACCTACATATTGTTTGGATATCTGGCCAGCAGTAGCTGGACTACCTTGTGCGCTTTGAAATCTAAGCTCTAAGTTTTTACCTTCTTCAAACCCCTGATCTTTCAACTCTAATATTATTCCTTTACGCACATCATCTAATGCAGGATGTTCAACTATAGCAGTAATAGAAACTTGTTTAATATCAGTAGAGGCAGTTTTATCGTCTTTAACATTATCAGCAGAGTTTGAGGCGGGCTGGTTACAGCCTGTTAAGATAGCTGTGGCTAATCCACCCCACATAATCATTCTTACAAATCCATTTGTATTAAACATTTAGTAAACTCCATTAAATTTTAGGGCAATCGTAATTCGTAAATTGTCTTAGCATATATATTTAGGAAAAACTAATTAAAAAGCTAAGCTAACCAACTAACCAACTGGGCATCTAAGCAATTAAGCATCTAACCAACTGGGCAACTAAGCATCTTAGCAACGATACTACGTTAATAAACCATATGAAAAACCAATATTTAGAATCTATGCTAATAAATTAAGGAAATAAATTAAGGAAATAAATTCATCGAATAAAAAGGCATATGACATTTATCATATGCCCAAGGGATTACAAGCTATTTATTATCCATCTAAATTCTTTTAGTATTCAACTAATTTATTAAGAATTTAAAACTCTATTTAGCAACTTCTTTAGCTTTATCGAGAATTGATTGAGGCAATACAATCCCTTGTTCAGCAGCGTTACTCTTACTGACGTATAAATCTAAAGTTTTTGCGGTATAAACTGGGATAGAGCCTGGTTTTTCACCTTTTAAGATTTTAACCACAATTTTACCAGTTTCACGACCTAAGTCATGATAGTTCACACCCATTGCTGCCACAGCCCCACGTTTTACTGAGTCGGTATCTGATGCAATTAAAGGCACTTTACTTTCTTTAGCCACTTGATATAAAGATTCATAAGCGGATACGACATTATTGTCGGTAGAAGTGTAAATCACATCTACCTTATCTGCAATACTGCGTGCCGCCATAGCAATATCATTGCTCTTCTGAGCAGGTGCAGAATAAACTGTAATACCCATCGGTTTTAGTTTATCTTCTAAGTTTTTCAACACTATTGTTGAGTTAACTTCGCCTGGGCTATATACATAACCTACATTTTTGAGATTGGGTATGATCTGCTTCATCAAATCGATTTGTGGCTCGTAAGGAAGCGCATCAGAAGTTCCAGTCACATTAGTACCGGAGCCGTCCATACTTTTTAAAAGTTTGGCTTCTACTGGATCAGTCACAGCAGAAAAGACAATAGGAATTGAATTGGTTGCAGCAGCAACTGATTGAGCTGAAGGCGTAGCGATGGCTACGATAACATCGGGATTATCACCCATGAACTGCTTGGCAATTTGACCTGCAGTTGCCGTATTGCCTTGCGCACTTTGAAAATTAATCTTAAGATTTTTACCATCTTCGTAACCTGAAGCAGCAAGCTCTTCTATGACACCTTGACGTACGGCATCTAAAGCTGGGTGCTCAACAATGGCTGTAATCGCCACTTGTTTAACTTCAGTTGCAGCCGGCGTTTCTGCATTACCGTCTGTAGCTTTGGTAGTATCGCTAGTGTTGTTATTACAACCTGTTAGAACTGCTGCTGCCACGCCACCCCACATAAGGGTTTTGATAAAACGATTTTTGTTGTACATGGATAAATCTCCTATAAGGAAAGACTTTCTTATAAACTTATATTCATAAGACAATTAGGGTAGGGTTCTTATTTAGACTCAGTGCTAGGCTTTGTTTCATCAACATTAATGCCCTCGGCTATAACAGAAGAATCCAAGGTAATGCCTTGCTGTTTGGCATGTTTTGGACTGACATATAAGGTCAGTTTATTCATAACTTCGGGTTTAATATTAACGATCGCTTCCCCATTTAGCACTCGGTATACCATCTTTCCAGTTACCCGCCCAAAGTCATAATCATTAACCCCAAGTGCAGCGGTAGCACCACGGCGAACACTGAATTCATCAGAAGTAATAACTGGAATTTTCATCTCATTGGCAGCGCCAGCCATAGCTTCAAAGGCGCTAATGACGTTATTGTCTAATGAAGTGTAAATTACATCAGCACGACCTTGTAGGCTGCGAGTTGCCATAGCCACATCAGTAGGGCGATTGGCTGGCACTTCTAAGATTTTCAAACCACGGGCAGGAGCGGCTGCTTGTAATTGTTTTAACACAGCAACTGAGTTCGCCTCTCCTGGACTATAGACATAACCAATAGTTTTTGCATTAGGCACAATCTTTTGAATTAAATCTAAAGGAGGTTCAATAGGCAATTGGCTAGATAGACCAGTCATATTGGCTTGGGTAGGAACGTTATTGGTAGTGAGTAACTTAGCGGCTATAGGGTCTGAGATAGCAGTATAGATAATGGGAACTGTAGTGGTAGCTGCAGCAATGGTTTGTGCAGATGGGGTAGAAATTGCAATAATGGCATCTGGCATATCTCCAGCAAATTGCTTAGCAATTTGTCCCGCAGTTGCAGTATTGCCCTGTGCACTTTGAAAATTAATGGTTAAATTTTTACCTTCAACATAGTTATTGGCGGCCAGCTCTTCAATAATACCACGGCGAATTTCGTCCAAGGAAGGATGTTCTACTATTTGAGTTATGGCTATGGTTTTGGCTGATTGGGTCGCTGTTGTCCCAGTCGCCTTACTCGTATCGGTGGTTTCGGCTGAAGGCTTATCAGTACAGCCGCTTAATGTTGCCAAACTAATCCCAAAGGTCACGACCATTAATCTATGCCAAACCTTTTTAGTTTTTAAAGTTGAATGAAAGGCACTATTACTAGCACTAGTCCTCTTAGCAGACGACGATAATAAGGATGAGTTTGACTGTATTTGCATTGATAACCTATTAAAATTAAACAGTGTAAGACTATATTACAATAATGTAACACAACTAGGAAATAAAAAAAGAAGCCAAAATGCTTTAGCTTCAGTTTAAAAGCGACTGTGATAAGTAAAACTTATAAAACTAAAAGCCGATGAAACTAATAATAGATAACTTTAATATCGGCTTTCATATGACTAAAATTTCAGAACCTAAGCGATTGCAATTAAAAACAAGCAGTACTTAACATACGCTATTTACTAAGCTAGCTTGTCACCTACTTTACAGTCATCTGGTACTGTGACCACTACTAAACTAGTTTTAGGATCTCCAGAGGATAAAATCATGCCTTCTGAAATCCCAAACTTCATTTTACGTGGTGCAAGATTGGTCACACAGATAACCTTTTTATTCACTAACTGGTCTGGTTGGTAGAACTTGCGAATACCGCTAAATACGTTAATCGGCTGTACTTTACCAATGTCTAATGTGAATTGAAGTAGTTTATCCGCCCCTTCAACATATTTACAGTTAAGCACTAGGGCCACAGTCATCTCAACTTTAGCAAAATCATCAAACTCTATATAATCATTAGCGGCAGTATCATGAGTGTTATTTGACGAGGATTTAATATCGTTGGTTACAGTAGCTACTGAAGATGTTGGTGTTGTCTCTAAGTCTTGCTTAGAGTCTTCAATCATCGCATCAATTTGAGATTGTTCAATACGCTGCATTAACGGTTTGAACTTATTGATTTGATGACCCAACAATAAGTCATGACGACTTGCAAAGCTTAAGTTATCAAGATTAAGGAAGGCTTTTGCGTTGTCAGTAAGCTCTGGTAATACGGGCGCCAAATATACCATCAATTGACGGAAAATATTGATGGCGACAGTGCATACCTGTTGAACTTCTTGTTCTTTGCCTTCTTCTTTAGCCATTGACCAAGGTTTTTTGCTATCGATATATTCATTGGCTTTATCTGCACATTGCATAATTAAGCGCATAGCACGACTAAACTCACGATTTTCGTAAGCAGTAGCGATCTCCTCACCCGTACGAACAATGTCATTAACCAGTTCAGGTTCAGCACAAGTTTCAGATAGCATCCCATCGTATTTTTTAGCGATAAAGCCGGCACTACGGCTTGCAATGTTGACCACTTTACCTACCATGTCAGAGTTTACTTTTTGCATAAAATCTGCAAAGTCCAAGTTCATGTCTTCTACTTTATCTGACAGTTTGGTCGCAAAATAATAGCGTAGATATTCAGGGTGTAAATGCTTAGCAAAGGTTTCGGCTTGAATAAATGTACCACGCGATTTACTCATTTTCTCGCCATTGACCATCAAGAATCCATGAGCAAAAACACTGGTTGGCGTGCGATATTCTGCTCCAGCTAACATGGCAGGCCAGAATAGTGCATGGAAATAGACAATATCTTTACCAATAAAGTGATATAGCTCAGTTTTATGCTGATTTTGCTCCAACCAATAGTCATCAAAATTCAATTCTGGTTTTAAGGGGTCAGTTGAACCTTGACGCTGTTTGCATAGGTTTTTAAAACTGGCCATATAGCCAATAGGAGCATCTAGCCACACATAAAAGTATTTATCAGGTTCGCCTTCTGGCGTATCTGGAATCTTGAATCCAAAATAAGGACCATCGCGTGATATATCCCAGCTAGCAAGCCCAGATTCAAACCATTCTTGAAGCTTATTTGATACAGAAGATTGCAGGCGATCTTTATCTTTGGTCCATTGTTTCAAAAAATCTTCAAATTCAGGTAAATTAAAGAAGTAGTGTTTCGAGGTTTTTAAGACAGGCGTTGCACCAGATAAGGTTGAGTATGGGTTTATAAGTTCTGTGGCATTATAAGTGGTGCCACAAACCTCACAATTATCACCGTATTGATCTTTCGCTGAACATTCAGGGCATTCACCTTTTACGAAACGGTCTGCTAAAAATAAACTTTTTTCTGGATCAAATAACTGCTCAACATCCTTGGTTGAGATGTGACCTTCAGCACTTAAACGGCGGTAAATGAGCTCAGAAAATTCTTTATTTTCTTCTGAGTGAGTGGTGTGATAGTTATCATAGCTTATTAAAAACTTAGCAAAATCAGCTTGATGTGAGCTTTTAACTTCTGAAATAAGCTGTTGTGGAGTAATGCCTTTTTCTTGAGCTTTTAACATAATGCTTGTGCCATGGGCATCATCGGCACACACATAAGTTACCTGATGACCCTGAGCTTTCATAGCTCGGACCCAGATATCAGTTTGTATATGCTCTAAAAGATGGCCCAAATGAATATTGCCATTGGCATAGGGAAGGGCACTGGTAACAAGAATTTGACGCACAAAATCACCTATCTAGTTTATTAATATTTTGGTAGTAATCACAATATAAAAAAGTGTGACTATGATAACGCAAATGACAGAAAAATGGGAATTAACCTACCTAAAATAGCCAGCATGCGTTAACAAGTTGTCAAAGTAAATATGTTATAAAGGTTCAAGTTAGTTGAGCTTATAAGTTAATCGGGCTTATAAGTTATTCAGGCTTATAAAATAATACAGATAGAGAGCATTTTGAGTACAAATATCCTGAAAATATAAAAGGCATATGGGAAATAATAGTTAATAATAGGATGTTAAAGTAATAGAGTTGGTAGATAACTTTTAAGTGAGAATTTAACAAACATTTGTTAAATTAGATGTTGGTTTTAAGACAAACAGTAGCACTAACTGTAAGTTCTAAAATTCGGATATTTACCATAATATAACTATAGATTCAAACAAGGAAAGAATAATGAGTCAATCAAAACTATACGACAGCGCTGAATCTGCCTTAAAAGACATAATCCAAGATGGTCAAACTTTAGCTATTGGTGGATTTGGCCTTTGTGGCATTCCAGAAGCTCTTATTTTAGCACTTCGAGATAGTGGTGCTACCGACTTAACCTGTATTAGCAACAACGCTGGGGTCGATGATTTCGGTCTAGGTTTATTATTACATACGCGTCAAATCAAAAAAATGATTTCATCCTATGTGGGTGAAAATAAAGAGTTTGAACGTCAGTTTTTAGGCGGTGAATTAGAAGTCGAATTGACGCCACAAGGAACTTTGGCCGAAAAACTTAGAGCTGGCGGTGCTGGTATTCCAGCTTTTTATACAGCGACTGGTGTAGGTACGCAAGTGGCAGAAGGAAAAGAGACGCGCGAGTTTGACGGTCGCACTTACATTTTAGAATATTCGTTGAAGGCCGATGTGGCTTTGATTAAAGCGCAAAAAGCAGACAAAGCTGGCAACTTAATCTTTAATAAAACGGCTCGTAACTTTAATCCAGACTGTGCAATGGCTGGTAGAATAACCGTCGCTGAAGTTGAAGAGTTAGTTGAAATTGGTGAGCTTGATGCAGATGAAATTCATCTACCGGGTATTTTTGTGCAAAGGGTGGTTGTCAATAATAGCCCCGAAAAACGCATCGAAAAAATGACAGTTAAAAAATAAATCAGCTATTGCTGACCTTGATGGCTCGATACTCAATTATAAATACGCAATAACCAATAACCTATATCCTATAATCGATAACAAAGATAAAAAAGACAATAAGGAGTATTCAAATGGCATGGACTAGAGAGCAAATGGCTCAACGAGCTGCTCAAGAATTACAAGATGGCTTTTATGTGAACTTAGGCATTGGATTGCCAACTATGGTGGCCAACTATATTCCTGAAGGAATGAATGTATGGCTTCAGTCTGAAAACGGTTTATTAGGCATTGGCGAGTTTCCTACCGAAGAAAATGTTGATCCAGATTTAATTAATGCAGGTAAGCAAACTGTTACTGCAAAGGCAGGCGCAAGTTTTTTTGGTAGCTCTGAGTCTTTTGCCATGATCCGTGGTGGTCATGTCAACCTAGCAATCTTAGGGGCTATGGAGGTGTCTGAAAAAGGCGATTTAGCCAACTGGATGATTCCAGGAAAAATGGTTAAAGGCATGGGCGGAGCCATGGACTTAGTGGCTGGCGTGCAACGTGTCATTGTACTTATGGAGCAGATCAATAAGCATGGCGAGCCTAAAATACTTAAACAATGTGAGCTGCCTTTAACTGGCGAGAAAGTGGTTCATAGAATTATAACGGAACTTGCAGTATTAGATGTTACTGACAACGGATTAAAGTTGGTTGAACTTGCAGATGGGGTTAGCTTTGAAGCGCTTCAAGATAATACTCCGGTCACAATTGCTAAGTAAGCTTATTTGACAGATACCTTTTATACAGACATCTGTTTATTTATCACTATTTTTTAGCCGCTGCTTTAGTGTTAATGGTAGCTGCCAAGCATCTCACTCTAAGACAAGGTAATCTAGCAATGACTCATTTAAATCAAGATTTAACTGGAAAAGTGGCATTAGTAACAGGTGCTGCCAGTGGTATAGGCCAAAAAATTGCTGAAACATTGGCTCAAGCTGGTGCTGCGGTTGGAATAGCAGATTTAAAATTAGAAGCGGCTCAAAAGGCGGTTGATTCTATTACATCTAATGGTGGTAAAGCGTTGGCTATTGAGATGGATGTATCTTCTGAAACTGCGGTAAATGACGGGGTTAAGTTACTAGTTGAACATTTTGGCAGTATAGATATTTTGGTTTCAAACGCCGGAATTCAAATCATTAATCCTATTCATAAATTGAGTTTTGAAGATTGGAAAAAAATGCAATCTATCCATTTAGATGGCGCTTTTTTGACGACCAAAGCTGCGCTGCAATATATGTACGAAAATGATAAAGTAGGTACTGTTATCTATATGGGTTCTGTGCATTCTCATGAAGCTTCCTTATATAAAGCACCGTATGTTACTGCTAAGCATGGTCTTTTAGGATTATGCCGAGTATTGGCAAAAGAAGGTGCTCAATACAATGTACGCTCGCATGTTATTTGTCCAGGATTTGTAAAAACGCCATTGGTCGAAAAGCAAATACCTGAACAAGCAGCAGAAAAGGGCATAACTGAAGAAGAAGTGATTAATGACATTATGTTAGTGAATACTGTTGATAAAGAATTTACTTCAACTGAAGATATAGCACAACTTGCCTTATTTTTAGCGGCATTTCCAACCAATGTCTTTACAGGTCAATCAATAGTCGCCAGTCATGGTTGGTTTATGAGTTAGTCCTTTTTAATGCTTAAATGCATTGATTATATTGTTTGCATAAGTGCATTGCTTAAGTTGTTTGCTTAAGTTGCTTAAAACAACTGCAACTAAAAGCAAATTGGCGAGTCTAAGATAAAAATCATATCTTTGTTTTATCAAAGCACATATATTTTTATACTAGCAAAGTTTGTAGCCAATAATAAAATTTATTTGGACATATTAAAATTTCCTTGATTTAATCTATCCAAATTAAAGTTAGTGTTTATAGCCTAAATTATGATCCAATAATAGATTTATTGGCTCATTTTTTTATTCAGTTATTATTAAATTCTAATAATTAAATTCTTATAATTAAAGTTAAATTATTTAATTCTAATAGCAGCTTGCGACAGACTTTTAAAGAAGTTGTCAAAGAGAGCGACAATATTTGTATATTTTAATCCTGAAGATTAGGTGGCACTGAATTCATGGTTACTTGCAGCAAGTCTTTCAAATTACTAGATTAGATACGTTCAAAATAATGATATTAAAAATAGCATTAAGGTTATCGTGGTTTTTTTAAGGTATATATTCCGCTAAACTGGAACCCTAAACAGTTAAAAGTTGAGTCATTTATTGACCATAAAAGCGCTACATGAACTGGCGATACTACGTTGCTAAGGGACAAAAATGTTTGATTTTATAAAAAAGACCATAAATAAAAATAGTGTTAAAAGCGGTATTATTCAGCAAGATCAACAATTAGAACAAATTGTAAAACAGGTAATGACCAATTATCCTTTGGGGCAGGATAGAAACGAAGTGATTAAGTTTCAGCATCATGGGGACGTCGTAACTTTAGACTTGCGACTTGATAAAAGTGCTGATCCAGAAGAAGTGCAGAGACAGTTTGGTCAACGTTTGAAACCTTATGGTATAGGAGAAGTGAATTTAAATATTACCTTGCTGCCTAAAGCGACTGGAGTCGACACTATGCCAAATAACAACATCATTTCTAACGACAATACTGTTTCAAACAACATTGACATGCCCATTAGCTCTACTAAGGGAAGTAGTAAAACCCTACCTAAAACCATTGATGCCGCCGCTGCAATGAAGCCGGATGAAGCTGTTGAACCCCCTATAGCTAAACGGGCGCCAACTCAATCGAGCTTACAGCCGCATCCACGCATCAAGCATATTTTAGTAGTAGCTTCAGGCAAAGGCGGAGTAGGTAAATCAACAACCTCAGTTAATATTGCCTTAGCACTGCAAAAGCTAGGTAATCGCGTAGGCGTGTTAGATGCGGATATCTATGGGCCATCTATGCCTACTATGCTGGGTGTCGAAAGAGTCAAACCCCAATTAGAGAATGAGCAATTTGTCCCGGTGGAGGCGCATGGTTTAGCTATGTTATCAATTGGCAGCTTATTAGACGGTGATAATACACCTGTTGCATGGCGTGGTCCAAAAGCTACCGGAGCCTTGATGCAGCTGTTTAATCAGACCAACTGGCCGATGCTCGATTATTTAGTAATTGATATGCCACCGGGTACCGGCGATATTCAGCTTACTTTGGCGCAGCGTATTCCAGTTACAGGCGCTGTCATTGTGACTACCCCTCAGCATATTGCATTAATGGATGCACAAAAAGGTATTGAGATGTTTAATAAAACCGGCATTCCAGTAATCGGAGTGGTGGAGAATATGGCGCTGCATACCTGTTCAAATTGTGGCCACACAGAAGCTATCTTTGGTGCAGGTGGTGGGCAGACTATTGCCGCAGAATATCAAGTGCCTCTATTGGGTCAGTTGCCACTGGCTAGTGAAATTCGTGCCCAAGCTGACAAAGGTCAGCCTAGTGTAATTGCCAATGAAGGACAAGGCGATAGTTACGCTCATTTTTATATTGATATTGCAAAAAACATTGAAGCTAAGATAGCTAAATTTGCCAAAAAGCGTGATGACAGTCGTATCTTTTAAAACTTGGTCTATTAGGCTGCTATCGAGTTGGTGAATATGGATTAAAAAGTATAGGGATTTAGCATGTCTAACAAGGAAGATAGCAGTATAAACAGCGAAATTAACAAGGAATTAGACAACAAAACACATAGCAATTCGGTCTATAAATTGAGGTCAATTGAGCAATTAATTGAGCAAGGTCAACCTCAGTTTGGCGTTTTTGCTAAGGTTGGGCAGGTAAATTATTTGGACTATCATAGCCATTTAATTTCACAAAAACCGATTGCAAGTTGGCGTAAGCATTTAAAAGTCAATCAGTTTGCATTTATTCAAATGGTACACTCGCCTTATCGTATCTGTATAGCTATCGCTACTATCAAGCTTGCAACCACCGCATTTGTTTATATGTATAATGAGCGGTCAAAAAATTTTGAAATAGTAGAAGCATTACAACCTTTTACGCTTAATACTGTTTTTAAAGGCGATCACCAAAACGGTGAAATGATTTTTGAGCATGACAACCTTTGTGTAAAAATGTATTTTTCGCCCAAACTGGTAAGTCTAAAACTGAATAGCAAATTTTTTTCAATAAATGCTGACTTACAGCGGTCTAGGCAACCTTTAGCGATGTGTTCTCCTTCTGGTAGACGAGGTTGGACGTTTACCCAAAAAGAACCCTTTGCACAAACAGTAGGAGAGCTTCTAGTTCACGAACGCTCCAAACACTATGCCAAAGCAATGGGAACTCGTTCGCAATTTTCTAACTCCCATAATTCTAATAACCTTAATTTTAACAACCATAATTCTAACATCAATGATTTTAAAAACACTCAATTTAAAACCACTGATCTTAAAACCAATAAAACTAACTCTAATAATTCTCCCTCTAATAAGCTGGTACTTAGTGAGGCAACTCGTGCCAACTTAGACTGGACACTCGGTTATATGCGCCATATAACCAACTGGTTTTGGTGCTGTATCAATAGTCAACTTGATGACCAACGACAGTTTGTGCTGAATTTATCTATGGGTGTAAATGAAACTGGGGTAAGTGAAAATGCGTGCTGGCTTGATGGTAATATTTATTATCTACCTCCAGTCATGTTTCATAGAAATGAACATCGTGGTAAAGCATATGCAGTTTGGAGTATAACTCATCAGAATTTAGGGTGGAGTATGATAGAAATTGATTTAACCTTTAACCCTATAGAAGTATATAAAAAGACTGACAATTATGCAGTGATAGCCAGTATCTTTGAGCAATGGATTGGTTACTATTCTGGTCACATTAAGTTATATACTGGTGAGATTATTGTATTGGACAGGATAATGGGATTAGCAGAAGACCACTATGCAAAATGGTAAATACTTCATATCAATACTCTAAAACTAACAATCTTATAATAGCCTTGAACTTATAAATAAGAGTCTTTTAAAATAAAGAGTTAGAAACAGACTTTCAAATTTTAAAATAGTCTAGTTTGCAGCTCCCATAATTTCAACTGATAATGTTTACAATTTTATACGCATAATATCGAGTATGGTTAGCACTATGATATTAAAGAGCGTAAAATAGCTACATAAAATAGCTTGTTGGGTCAGGGCAAACGCACACTTTTCTGGAATTCCATTTAAAATCAAATAGTTATAAATTTAGGTTTTAATTTTCTGAATTTATAAGTCACTGAAAATATTAATTTTTTTAAAAGTATGCGTTTGCCCTGCTTGTTGGGTAATACTTTAAGTAACAAAGCTGTAATTAACGGGTTGAATCTCTTATAATCAACCTTTTTTTATGTTGTTAATTTATTGAAGTGCTACTTGTATATTTTGAGTTATTTTTTGAATCAACTGTTTAAGGGTGTAAAATGTCAATTAAATCTGACCGATGGATACGTAAAATGGCTGAAGAAAATGGAATGATTGAGCCATTTGAAGCCGGACAAGTCCGTTTTAATGACTTAGGCGAAAAGCTAGTAAGTTACGGTACCTCCAGTTACGGTTATGATGTGCGCTGTGCTCGTGAATTTAAGGTTTTTACCAATGTGCATTCAGCAATTGTAGACCCGAAAAACTTTGATCAAAATAGTTTTATTGATATTGTTGGAGATGAGTGTATCATTCCACCTAATTCTTTCGCATTAGCACGTACAGTTGAGTATTTTAGAATTCCTCGCGATGTTTTAACTATCTGCTTGGGCAAGTCGACTTATGCTCGCTGTGGTATAATCGTCAACGTTACGCCCTTAGAACCAGAATGGGAAGGGCATGTAACTTTAGAATTTAGCAACACCACTACTTTACCGGCACGTATCTATGCAGGAGAAGGAGTGGCTCAAATGCTGTTTTTCCAAAGTGACGCTGATGATGTTTGTGAAACCAGTTATAAAGATCGTGGTGGTAAATACCAGGGTCAGATTGGGGTAACCTTACCTCGCACTTAATGTTAAGCTTTAAAGTATTTAGTTTTTCAAGAGACTAACATTAACGAATAATAGCAATTATAAAAATAAGAATTCAGACATTATTAATCAAAAATTTAACGAAGGGTGCGGCTTTACGAAGTCATAAATGTTACTGCTTGTAAAGGCTTATATTATTTTCAATCATGACCTCCGCATTCAGTAATTAATTAGCATTTTGTCACTAAAATAAGTATAGTAACCCCTTAATTTTGCCAGCCAATGTATCCTAGTATTAACTACTCTAATAATATCTATTTATAGTGATGATATAAGGATACGTGCCAGTGAGGAGATATATAGATGAATTCCGCCTTTAATTGGTCAGCATTAGCCTTTATCTTGGCTGCTATTGGGTTGGTAGTATTCATGCTAGTAGTTCCACGTCTATTAGGTGGGCGCTCTCAAGGTACAGAAAAAGAAGAAGTGTTTGAATCGGGTGTTGTCGGAGCTGGCGATGCCCGTATTCGTATGTCCGCCAAGTTTTATCTTGTAGCCATCTTTTTTGTTATCTTCGACTTAGAAGCCTTATATTTATATGCTTATTCAGTCTCGGTTAGGGAAGTGGGCTGGATTGGCTTTGCTACTGCAGCCGTATTTATTGGTATCTTATTTGTAGGCTTAGTATATGAGCTTAAACTTGGTGCGATGAACTGGGCACCTTCGGATAAGCGTGGTAGAAAGGAGCGCTTAACTCAGGCGCCAGCAGGTTTCAATCTAGCTAGTATTACTCAATTTAATGGTATTGAAGAGCTTCATACAGACCCAACTGGCAAAATACCTGCCCAATCATCTGGACAAGTGAACGTTTCTAACGATATTAATGCCAATAAACGTCATTTAGACAATATCGATCGTATTAACGTTACCGGAAATGTGACCAGTATTGATTTTAGAGTCCCATCAAATAATTCGTCTTTAAATAGTAAACCGTCTTCAACTAACAAATCGTCTTCTTAAGTTAAGGGTTATATCATGAAATATACGCTAACCCGCGCAAATCCTGACGCCGATACTTATCCTGCGCAAACTCGTCAAACAGTTAATGATCCTATAGAGGATGAGGTAAATCGTAATGTGTTTATGGGTAAGCTTGAGGACATGGTGCATGCCTCTGCCAACTGGGGGCGAAAGCATTCATTATGGCCATTCAACTTTGGTACCTCATGTTGCTATGTTGAGTACGCAACTACCTTAACTGCGGTGCATGACTTATCGCGTTTTGGTGCTGAAGTTATTCGCGCATCCCCTCGCCAAGCTGACGTTATGATTGTTGCAGGAACTTGTTTTGTAAAGATGGCCCCAGTTATTCAGCGTTTATATGAGCAAATGCTTGAGCCTAAATGGGTTATATCAATGGGTTCATGTGCAAATTCAGGTGGCATGTACGATATTTATTCAGTGGTTCAAGGAGTGGATAAAATCATTCCTGTAGATGTCTATGTACCAGGATGTCCACCTCGCCCAGAAGCTTTAATCCAAGGGTTGATGCTATTACAAGACTCAATCACTAAAGAGCGCCGTCCATTAGGCGCTTATGTCAATGATAAAGGCATATATCAACCTCAAATGCTACCTGAGCGTGATCGTAAGCAAGCAGATCGAATTGCAGTTAAAAACTTACGTAGCCCGGACAGTATATAACTATAGGGTGATTAAAACTATCTAACAACTATCAGTAAGTATGTACGGGTTAATAGATAGTGTTGTATAAATGCATTTAATTAGAACATTTTAATAGGCTAAATAAATCAGCGACCAATGATGATGATTTATAATAAGACTTAAACAAGAAAAATATGATGTTTACTGGCTCTGTTAAAGATATAACAGAGTAAGAACCAACAACACTCACCCTTCTGTATTCGCAATAATTGCAATGACTCTGAGGTAAGCGGTAACTATGGTAACGGATAATAGCAACGCGACTAACTCTAATAGCGCCAATCCAAATTTAACGCAGCATCCAGTACTGCGCGAACTTGGTCATAAATTTGCGGGTAAATTTTCAGAGCAATTTACTTTTGACAGCATTCCTACTATTTGGGTTGGACGAAGTGATTTACTCGAAATCCTTATGTTCTTACGTACGTTACCCAAGCCTTATGTGATGTTGCTTGATTTATCAGCCATTGATGAGCGATTACGTAAACATCGTGATGGGTTACCTGCCAGTGACTTCACGGTATTTTACCACTTGATGTCTCTTGAGCGTAATAGTGATATTCGTATTAAAGTGGCTTTATCTGAAGATGATTTAGATATTCCTACTGCTACTAAGATTTGGCCAAATGCCAACTGGTATGAGCGTGAAGTATGGGATATGTTCGGTATTGTCTTTGAAGGACATCCACACTTAACACGTATTTTATTGCCAAAATACTGGGAAGGACATCCCTTACGTAAAGAGTATCATGCTCGTGCTACCGAATTTACCCCTTATTTCCTAAATGCAGCTAAACAACAGTTTGAGCAAGAAAACTTGCGCTTTAGTCCTGAAGAGTGGGGTATGAAACGTAGTGGTCGTGATGAAGACTTTATGTTCTTGAACCTAGGTCCTAACCACCCGTCTGCACATGGTGCATTTCGTTTAGTGCTTCAGCTTGATGGTGAAGAGATCATTGACTGTATCCCTGATATTGGATATCACCACCGTGGTGCAGAGAAGATGGCTGAGCGTCAAACTTGGCACTCTTATATTCCTTACACCGATCGAATTGACTATCTTGGTGGTGTAATGAATGAACTACCTTATGTCATGGCTGTTGAACAATTAGCTGGTATAACAGTACCTGAACGTGCTCAAACTATACGTGTAATGATGAGCGAGTTCTTCCGTATCACGAATAACTTACTGTATTTCGGTACTTTTATTCAAGATGCTGGTGGTATGACCCCTGTATTTTATATGTTTACCGACCGTCAAAAAGCATATGATGTTATTGAAGCTGTTACTGGATATCGTATGCATCCAGCTTGGTTCCGTATTGGCGGGACTGCAGCAGACTTACCTCGTGGATGGCAGCGTTTGGTACGTGAGTTCTTAGATTGGATGCCAAAGCGTTTAGACGAATATGTCAAGGCAGCTATGGAAAACTCGGTATTGAAAGGCCGTACTCAGAATGTGGCTCAATATAACGCCAGACAAGCCTTGGCTTGGGGTGTTACTGGGGCAGGTTTGCGAGCTACAGGTGTGGAATTCGATTTACGTAAAGCACGTCCTTATATGGGCTATGAGAATTACGACTTTGAAATCCCTGTGGCTTATAACGGCGATGCGTATGACCGCTGTATGGTTAAGATTGAAGAGATTCGTCAGTCACTGCGCATTATTAGACAGTGTATGGATAATATGCCCTCCGGTCCTTATAAAGCAGATCATCCATTGGCAGTTCCGCCGCCTAAAGACCGTACTTTAAATGATATTGAGACTTTGATTAACCACTTTATCTCAGTATCGTGGGGTCCTGTCATGCCAGCAGGCGAAGCGTCGATGATGGTTGAAGCGACCAAAGGTATCAATAGCTATTATATTACTTCTGACAAATCGACCATGAGTTACCGTACTCGAATTCGAACCCCTACATTTGCTCATTTACAACAAATGCCTTCTGTTATTAATGGCAGTTTAGTTTCAGACGTAATTATCTATTTAGCCTCAATTGATATTGTTATGGCAGATACAGACAGATAAAGCTTAGCGGATAGTTTTCAATTTTCTAGGGTATTCAGCCAGCCGCTTATAATTAGATTTGGCTAGCAGTTAAAGAGAAAATAATACAATGATTAAGATTGTGACCGATAAAACCCCAACCGTAGATGTAGCCAGCATCTTGACTGCTCAAGAAATTGAGGGGATTCATGAGTTTATTCATCATTATCCTCAAGCACGAGCAGCATCGCTGGATGCATTGAAACTGGTTCAAAAGCGTAAGGGGTGGGTAGATGATGCTCAGGTGAATGCCATAGCAAATTTACTTGATGTGCCTGTAACCGATATTGAAGGGGTTGCTACTTTCTTTAACCGTATTTACCGCTCTCCAGTAGGCCGCCATGTAATTCTGGTTTGTGACTCTATTGCTTGTTATTTAACAGGTTATGAAGCGTTATCTGCTGAGTTACAATCACAATTAGGTATCGGATATGGTCAGACCACAGCAGATGGTCGTTTTACCTTATTGCCCATTTGCTGCTTAGGTAACTGTGACAAAGGTCCTGCTGTTTTAATTGATGAAGATACTTTTGGTCCTGTTACTCCTGATCAGGTAGCCGAGTTGTTGGAGTATTATCCATGAGTCACAATGAAATAACTTTATCTACTATTAATAATACGGCAACGCCAAAATTGACCATTGCAGAGCAGTTTGCACGCCGTGAACAGGGTCATGCGCCTAGTCAATTGAATGATCAACGTGTACCTATATATGGTGATAAAACGACAGCCACAATTGAAACCAAACCATTAACTTGGCGTTTGGCTCACCATGACGCTATATTAGACTTAGCCACTTATCAGTCTTTACGTGGCTTTGAAGGTTTAAAACTTGCACTTGATAAAGCGCCAAAAGAAGTTGGCGATATGATTAAAGCTGCAAATGTACGTGGGCGTGGTGGTGCAGGCTTTAATGCTGGTTTAAAATGGACTTTTATGACACCGCCAGATGGTGGGCCTCGCTATCTAATCTGTAATGCTGATGAAATGGAGCCAGGTACCTTTAAAGACCGTTTATTAATGGAACGCCTACCATTTTTGTTAATTGAAGGTATGTTAATTACTGCTCATGCTATTGGTGCAACAGACGGCTATATCTTTATTCGTGGTGAATATATTTTGGCAGCTGAGCGACTAATTGCAGCCATTGATGAGTGTAAAGCTAATAATTTAATGGGCGAAAATATCTTAGGCTCAGATTTCAGCTTCAACTTACATGTGCATACAGGTGCAGGTCGTTATATCTGTGGCGAAGAGACTGCGCTGATCAATTGTCTTGAAGGTCGCCGTGCCAATCCACGTACTAAACCTCCATTTCCTCAAGTTTCAGGTGCATGGGGAAGACCTACTGTTGTGAACAACGTTGAAACGCTCTGCAATATGTCAGCGATTTTAATAAATGGAGTAGACTGGTACCAGTCTTTACCCAATGAAAAAGGTAATAGCACTACACCTGGTACTAAAATATTTGGTTGTTCAGGCTTGGTTAATGATCCAGGTTTATGGGAGTTGCCATTTGGTTATACAGCTCGCGAAATTATTGAAGATTTCGCAGGTGGTATGATACAGGGCAAGCGATTGAAAGCTTGGTTGCCAGGTGGCGCTTCTACCGACTTTTTAACCACAGAGCATTTAGATGTATCCATGGATTTTGACAGCATTCAAAAAGCAGGTAGCCGTATGGGTACAGGTCTGATTATGGTAGTTGATGAATCTCAAGACATGGTACCACTACTAAAAAACTTAGAAATATTCTTTCAACGTGAGTCTTGCGGTTTTTGTACCCCTTGCCGTGACGGATTACCATGGGGCGTTAAGTTATTAACCGCCATTGACGATGGACACGGACAGGTGGGCGATGTAGAAAAACTGCAAGGCTTAACTCGAGATTTATGGTTAGGTAAAACTTTTTGCGCGCATGCTCCTGGAGCCATGGAACCATTAATGAGCGCACTTAAATATTTCCGTCACGAATTTGATAGCAAAATTGTGGTTCCCACGATCGAAGTTGATGCTGAAACTTCTGAATGGGCTGAGACGGAAATCAAAAAAGTTATGTCTACTATGGGAAGCAGTGGTTCTGTAGCATCGTTAAATTTAAGCTCAAATACCGGTAGCAACATAAATTCGGATACAAAAGCAGGTGCTGAAGCTGGGACTAAGACCCCAACTTCTAATCCTAGTGATGTGAAGTAGAGGAGTAGAAACAGGCATGGCGGTCATACATATTGACGGTAAGCAGGTCGAGGTAAACGGGTCAGACAACCTTTTAGAAGCGTGTTTGTCACTGGGTATCGATGTGCCTTATTTCTGCTATCACCCTGCACTTGGTTCAGTCGGCTCATGCCGTCAGTGCGCGGTAAAGCAGTTCAACAACGCAGAAGATGCAGCAGCAGGGAAAGGTCGATTGGTCATGTCCTGTATGGTAGCTCCTACCAATGACATGTATATATCTGTCGACGATACTGAAGCAAAAGAATTTCGAAAATCTATTGTTGAATTCTTAATGACCAACCACCCTCATGACTGTCCAACATGTGAAGAAGGTGGACATTGTCATTTGCAAGACATGACTTATATGTCAGGTCATAACAAACGTCGCTATCGTTTTACCAAACGTACTCACCATAACCAAGAGTTAGGGCCTTTCATAGCGCATGAAATGAACCGTTGTATCGCTTGTTATCGCTGCGTTCGCTATTATAAAGATTATGCCGGTGGTGAAGATTTAGGGGTTTATGCTTCAAACAACCGTGTTTATTTTGGACGAGATAAAGATGGTCAATTTGAAAGTGAATTTTCTGGTAACTTAACAGAAGTTTGCCCAACAGGCGTATTTACCGATAAGACACATTCAGATCGTTATAATCGTAAATGGGATATGCAATATGCGCCAAGTATTTGTCATGGCTGTTCTGCAGGCTGTAATATTTCAGCTGGTGAACGTTATGGTGAACTTCGTCGTATTGAGAATCGTTATAACGGTGAAGTAAATCGTTATTTCTTATGTGATTTAGGGCGTTTTAGCTACGGTTATGTAAACCGTGAAGATAGACCTCTTCAAGCTATTGAGCATATGAACGATAGGCATGTCAAAATCAATTTAGATTATGCTTTAGATGAAACGGTTAAACGCATAAAAGGTAAAAAAGTTATTGGTATTGGTTCACCGCGAGCCAGTTTGGAAACTAACTTTGCCTTAAAAAAACTAGTTGGATTTGATAACTTCTCAACAGGTTTGAATAACCATCAGCAAATTTTGGTCGAAAAATGTATTGAAGTATTAAATACCCAAGGTATATATAATCCTACGATGGCTGAGATTGAAGAGTATGATGCGGTACTAGTATTGGGTGAAGATATTACCCAAACAAGTCCTCGTATCGCTTTAGCCATTCGCCAAGCTGCTAAAAACAAAAAGCTTAAAATGGCTCAAGCACTAAAAACTGAGACTTGGTTAGCAGAGCCAGTTGAGCGTATTGGACAAAAAGAATTAAGCCCTGTATACGTGATTGATACGGTGCAAACCAAGCTTGATGATATCAGCAAAGTGAGCTGTGTTGCTACACCTGAAGATATCACAAGTTTAGGATTCACAGTAGCGGATGTGATTAAAGCTTTAAGTAATGATATTGAGCAAATCAAAGACAGTCAAAGTAACAATATTACTGAACACAACGAGCTAATAGACCCTTTGCAAGCTTTGGCACAACAGATTGCTTTTGATTTGGTTACAGCCGATAAGCCATTAGTGGTTTCAGGAACTGGTCAATTTAGTGTGGCTATTATTGAAGCATCAGCCCATATTGCTCAAGCTTTGTCTAATAAGCGTGATGATATTAAAGCTTATGAATTACAACAGATTGAGGCTCATAATGCTAAAGTTCTAGCCCAGCAAACCGATAAGCAGCCATCTGAAGACCAAGAATTAGAAGCTAAGCCAGATCAGGCGGGACAGTCAAGTGTTGCAAAAGATTTAGAGCGTGACCCAAATGAAAAGCCTTTAGAGTTAAAACAACCTAACAAAAACTATATTAAGCAAGCAGGCTTGTATTTGAGCGTGCCGGATACCAATAGTTTTGGGGTATGCTTGTTGGGTGGCAAGCCAGTTGAAGAGTTATTAGCAACTGACTTTGATGCTGTCATAGTCGCTGAAAATCAGCTAACTGATGCGCTAGATATTGAAAAGCTAGCTCAATTGTTAAATGATAAGACTGTGATTGCTCTAGATCATCAGAACTTACATTGGCATAAATTTGTGGATATTGTTTTACCTGCTGCAAGTTTTGCAGAGGCAGACGGTACTTTAGTATCTGCTGAGGGTCGTGCTCAGCGTTTCTTCCAAGTTTATGACCCAACTTACTATGATGCAAAAAACTGTATTAAAGAAGGATGGCGTTGGTTACATGCCGTTGAAACCAGCTTGAATCAATTACCTTTAGACTGGACTCAACTTGACGATGTAATCAATGAATTGGTTAAGACTCATCCTAATTTAGAAGGTATTAAGCAAGCGGCTCCTGATTCAGATTTTCGAATCACAGGCTTAAAAATTGCACGTGAACCTAGACGCTATTCAGGCCGTACTGCTATGCGTGCCAACCTATCAGTTCATGAGCCTATGCAACCTAAAGATTTAGACACGGGCTTAACCTTCTCAATGGAAGGTTATAGTGGTACTCAAACGCCTGGGTCAATGATTCCGTTTGCACAAGCACCAGGTTGGAACTCACCACAAGCTTGGAACAAATATCAGGATAAAATAGGCGGCAACTTAAAGCAGGGTGATCCTGGTATTCGTTTATTTGATTTAATTGATGAAACCAAAAAATATGCTAAACGCGAGTATGTTCGTCCTGAAGCAGTACAGCCAATTAAGACCAGTATTTTTCAAGGCCAAGCAAAATTAGTTCCAGTACATAATATGTATGGTAGTTCTGCTATGGCACATAGAAGTCCTGTTATTGCAAATCAAATGCAACTACCAGCTTTTTATATAGGAGCTGAGGATGCTGCACATTGGCAAGTTAGCAATAATGATTGGTTAGCTATCACTGTAGACGGTCAACGATTTGAGCTACCAGTGACTATTGTACTTTATATGGCAGAAGGCTGTATTGGATATCCTGTAGGTCAGGTGCCTATTTTACATGGGCATTTACCTGCCTCAGTTGTGAAGATAGATCCGCCAAAAATTAAAGTATCAATAGAAGCTAATAATAAACCACAGTTAGAGGGTCAGGGAGGTTAATATGGAATCTATACGAATTATCCCTGATGTACCAGGCTTTCTTAGCCAAAGCCTTTCGGTTGAGGCTTGGAACATCTTATTTATGGTGGGTCAAGCACTGGTCATTTTCTTAGTCGTTGTCAGTGTCGCTGCATTAATGATTATTTATGAGCGTCGTATGCTGGCTTTATGGCAAGATCGTTATGGTCCAAACCGAGTAGGACCATGGGGTTCGTTGCAACTTGTGGCTGATATGTTAAAAATCTTCTTTAAAGAGGATTGGACGCCTAAGTTTGCTGATAAATTCATGTTTATCTTGGCGCCAGCCATCGCCATGTTTACCGCTTTAGCCTCTTTTGCCATTATTCCAATCTCACCAACATTAGGTGTTTCAGATTGGAATATTGGTATCTTATTCTTCTTTGCAATGGCCGGTATGGCGGTGTATGCCGTTATGTTTGGGGGATGGGCTTCTGAGAATAAATTCTCTTTATTAGGTGGACTTCGTTCTGCAGCACAAACCATTAGTTATGAGGTATTTCTAGGCTTATCATTGATGGGCGTTGTGGCAATGACTGGTTCTTTTAACCTACGAGAAATTGTAGTGGCACAACAAGGCGGCTTTTGGCATTGGAATGTTTTTCCACAATTCTTAGGCTTCTTAACTTTTATTGTGGCCGGTGTGGCAGTAACTCATAGACATCCTTTTGATCAACCTGAAGCTGAGCAAGAACTTGCTGAAGGCTATCATGTCGAATATTCAGGCATGAAGTTTGGTATGTTCTTTATTGGTGAATACGTTAACGTTGTACTTATTTCAGCATTAATGACTTGTTTATTTTTTGGTGGGTGGGATGCTCCCTTAAATCTTGGCTTTACGATTTTGCCGCCAGCTTTTTGGTTTATGATCAAGACTTTATTTTTTATGACAATGTTTGTATTGGCACGTGGTTCTTTGATGCGTCCAAGATATGATCAAGTCATGAATTTTGGTTGGAAGGTGTGTCTGCCAGTCACATTGATAAATCTATTGATCACAGCAGCTCTAATATTGATTTCTGCTACCTAAATCGAATTTTAATGATAATTGTCAATTAGACAAATAAAGTATAGTTAAGTAAAACTTGGTGTAATAATAAAATACTAGGTTTTTAATCTTCTATTTATTAGGTTTGATAGGCTCAATAAAACCTGAACATTTAATTTAAACAGCTATTTAATTTAGCAACTATTTAATTTAAACATCAATTAAATTTAAACAGCTACAAGATCCATAAAGTGTTGAATAGGTTGAATTCATAGGTTTTAAAGCTTTTATCACTGATAAGCAATTAGAGAAGTTAACATGTTTAAAACGTTGAAAGATACAGTCGTGGGCATGTTTACCATTGTGCGTTCTATGTGGATGGTTAACAGTCATGCGTTTAGACCTCGAGATACTATATTGTATCCTGAACAGCCAGTACCTGTGCCGCCACGTTTCAGGGGTCGTATTGTCCTGACCCGTGATCCTGATGGAGATGAGCGCTGCGTGGCTTGTAACTTATGTGCGGTAGCTTGTCCTGTGGCTTGTATTTCATTACAAAAAGCCGAGCGTGAAGATGGGCGCTGGTACCCTGAGTTTTTCCGTATTAACTTCTCTCGCTGCATTTTTTGTGGTATGTGTGAAGAAGCTTGCCCGACAACTGCCATTCAGCTGACTCCAGATTTTGAGTTAGGTGAATATGTACGTCAGAACTTAGTATATGAAAAAGAACATTTACTAATCTCAGGTCCCGGTAAATACCCAGACTATAATTATTACCGTGTTAGCGGTATGGCGATTAAAGACAAACCAAAAGGTGGTGCTCAAAATGAGGCACAACCTGTCGATTTAAGGAGTCTATTGCCATGAGTTGGCTACACTGGTTTGATAATACAGCACTGGTAGGATTTTATACGTTAGGTCTAGTAGCAATTATTGCCAGCTTACGTGTGATTATGCTTGCTAATCCTGTGCATGCTATTTTGTCTATGATTGTGACATTATTGGCACTGGCAGGGATATTTTTTATTATAGGCGCTCCTTTTGCTGGGGCGTTACAAGTTATCGTATATGCAGGTGCAATTCTGGTACTGTTTGTATTCGTAATTATGATGTTGAACTTAGGTACCAAAAATGATGTACGAGAAAGTAAATGGCTAGCTGCAGAGGTTTGGGCGATACCAGGAGCATTAACATTTATTATAGCTATTGTTTTGGTTTATATGCTTTCATTAGGTAATGGACATACAACTTTAGATGGTACGGCTAGTACGGCAACGATTGGTGCACAAACTATCTCTGCTAAGCACGTAGGTATTGCCTTATTTACCAAATATTTACTATTGGTAGAAGTGGCAGCACTTTTATTATTGGCTGCACTAGTTGCCGCTTACCATTTGGGTAAAAGAGCACTTGATGATGAAAATGAAAGCCATACGAGCCGTATTTCAGCGCCAAGAGGCCATGTTAATGGGTTAGAAGATTATCAACCTATTGATGCCAATGACTTTGTTAATGACACTACTCGAAACAAAAATGATGCCCTATATAATTCGAGATCGAACCTGCACAACAAGGAGGATAGTTAATGGCAACTGCAACCTCTGATACAGTTAATACCCAAGGTGGTACTAGTATTAATAGTGAGACGGATTCAGCTACATCTGTTCAGTCATTACAAGTTAAGCCTGTAGAAATGGTGAACGGTACACCTAATTATTATATTAATGAGAATTCTATAGTGGGACCTATTCCCATGGAGCATGGCTTAATTTTAGCTACTATTATTTTTGCGATTGGTTTATGCGGTGTTATGGTTCGTCGTAACTTTTTATTCATGTTAATGAGCTTAGAGATTATGATGAGTGCTGCAGGGTTAGCATTTATCGTAGCGGGTAGTCATTGGTTAAGCGCTGACGGTCAAGTTATGTTTATATTTATCTTAACTTTGGCTGCTGCTGAAGCTTCACTTGGCTTAGCCATTCTATTGCAGTTCTACCATCGCCGCGGTCATTTAGATATTGATTCGGCTAATGAGATGAGAGGTTAATGAAATGAGTTTATTAGCGTTAACCTTTATATTTCCAGCGATAAGCTTCCTAATATTGGCGGCAATGCGGGATCACTTATCAGAAGACGCAGCGAAGTGGTTAGGCGTTGGTAGTATGGGCCTATCTGCATTATGTGCTTTAATTGCATCTGTAAGCTATTTACAAAACAATGATCCTAGCACTGTAATCAACATACCTTTATGGACTTGGTTACAAGTAGGCGACTTTGCTCCAGCTTTTGGTCTAAGTTTTGATGGTTTAGCTCTAACTATGCTAGGTGTGATTACAGGAGTGGGTTTTCTAATCCACCTTTTTGCCTCATGGTATATGAAGGGCGATATTGGTTTTGCCCGTTTCTTTAGCTATATGAATTTATTCGTAGCCAGTATGATTTTATTGGTATTGGCGGATAATCTATTGCTTCTGTATTTAGGATGGGAAGGAGTAGGTATCTGTTCATATTTATTAATCGGTTACTATTATAAAGACCGTGCCAATGGTCGCGCTGCAATGAAAGCATTTACAGTGACTCGTATTGGTGATGTGTTCTTAGCCTTTGGTATGTTCTTATTATTCCGTGAATTCGGAACATTAAACATTCAAGATATTATTACTCAAGCACCTAAGATGTTTAGTGTTAACAATCCAACCATGATATTAGCCACTATGATGTTAGTGGGTGGTGCAATGGGTAAGTCAGCACAGATTCCATTACATACTTGGTTAGCAGACGCAATGGCAGGTCCGACTCCTGTTTCTGCTTTGATTCACGCTGCAACTATGGTTACGGCTGGTGTATATCTAATTGCTCGTTTACATCCACTATTTATGTTAACGCCAGGCATATTACTTTATTGGGTAGGTGCAGTAGGAGCGATAACCTTATTGGTAGCTGGGTTCTGTGCATTGGCACAAACTGACATTAAACGTATTTTAGCCTATTCGACTATGAGCCAAATTGGTTATATGTTCTTAGCTTTAGGTGTAGGAGCTTGGCAAGGGGCCATTTTTCACTTAATGACTCATGCTTTCTTTAAAGCTTTACTATTCTTATCTGCTGGTGCAGTAATCACCTCTGTTCATCATGAACAAAATATCTTTAAGATGGGCGGTTTACGTAAAAAAATACCTTTAGTATTTTGGTGCTTTATAGTGGGTGGCAGTGCATTAGCAGCTATACCTTGGATTACAGTTGGTTTTTATTCTAAAGAAGCCATCCTGTGGGAAACCTATGCTACGGGTCATCAAGTATTATTTTATATGGGTATATTTGGAGCTCTATTAACGTCTCTTTATACTTTCCGTATGATTTGGTTTACTTTTTTTGGTGAAGAAAAAACTCATGCAGAAAAACTAACCGGCATCTCTTATCAATTGCCCCTAGTAGTGCTGCTAGTGCTTTCAACGGCAGTAGGTGCATTAATCACACCACCATTACACGGTGTATTACCTGAGAGTGTAGGTCATTTACTTGAAGTAAATGGTGACGCACATGCCAAACATACAGCAGAATTTATTGCTATGGGTGCAATGGCAACTGGTTTGATTTTAGCATTATTACTTTATGTGGTTAACAAGGGTAGATTACTGGCTAAGTTTAAAGCGTCAAGTTTAGGTAGTGCTATCTATTACTGGTGTTACAACGGTTTAGGCTTTGATGCTTTATATGACATAGTCTTCGTTAAACCATTTTTATTAATTGGTAAATTACTTAAAGCGGATCCTGTTGATAAGACATGGAACATCTTACCTGCACTAGCTTCAGCAGGAAACAAAGTGATGGCCATGACTCAGACAGGTTCACTTCGAGGATATGCCGCAAGCTTTGGATTGGGGATGGCAGTGTTATTGATACTAGTCATGACGACGGTGGTTTAAGATGACAGAATTTCAATTAGCTTGGATGTTGCCAGCATTAATTGCTACCCCGTTCATCGCGGGTACATTATGTTGGCTAGTAGAAAAAATCAATAATAAACTGCCACGTTGGATTGCCTTAATCGGGATGATTATTACCTTTGCCATGACACTATTATTGTGGCGAGAAGGTGGATTTTCGGGTTTGAGTCAGCAAGTGTTAGCGCCAACAGCTCAATTACCTTGGTTTGCTCAATTTAGTGTACCTTGGATTGAGTCATTTGGAATAAGTTTCCATTTAGCGCTTGATGGTATGTCTTTAATGATGGTTTCGCTAACTGCATTCTTAGGTATCATGGCAGTTGGCTGTTCTTGGGGTGAAATTCAGCGCCGAGTAGGTTTCTTCCATCTGAATTTGCTATGGAGTTTAGGCGGTGTAATTGGCGTATTCTTAGCGCTAGATTTATTCTTATTCTTCTTCTTTTGGGAGATGATGTTAGTTCCAATTTATTTCCTTATTGCTATTTGGGGTCATAATGCTACCAATGGCAAAACAAAAGAATATGCTGCCACTAAGTTCTTTATCTATACCCAAGCTTCAGGTTTAATTATGCTGATCGGTATATTATTACTGGTTTTAATGAACTATCGTGCTTCAGGCATTCTAAGCTTTAACTACAATGATTTACTAGGTACACAATTGGGCGGGTGGGAATATCCCATTATGCTTTGTTTCTTTATCGGTTTTGCGGTTAAATTACCTGTGATGCCCTTCCATGGTTGGTTGCCAGATGCTCATGCCCAAGCCCCAACAGCAGGTTCTGTTGACTTAGCAGGTATATTGATTAAAACAGCCGCATATGGGTTAATTCGATTTGTATTACCTTTATTCCCAACCGCATCACATGAATTTGCACCAATTGCTATGACCTTGGGAGCGATTGGTATTTTCTACGGTGCTTGGTTGGCATTTGCCCAAACTGATATTAAGCGCTTATTGGCCTACACCAGTATTTCGCACATGGGCTTTGTGGTATTGGCTATTTATGCTGGTAGTTTACTTAGCTTACAAGGTCTTATGGTACAGATGTTGGCGCACGGTTTATCATCAGCAGCATTATTTATTATGGCGGGTCAATTGTATGAACGTATGCACACCCGTGAATTACCATTAATGGGCGGTATGTGGGGTCAATTTAGATACTTTGCACCTTTATTAATGTTTTTCTGTGCGGCTTTATTAGGTATTCCAGGTACAGGCAACTTTATTGGCGAAATCCTAATTTTGCTTGGGTCTTTTGAACAGTATCCAGTATTTGTTGTTATCGCAACCTTTAGTTTAGTTTGGGCAGGTCTGTATTCATTAATTATTATTTATCGTGCTTTATTCGGTGAAGAAACTGTACCAAAGTTTGCAGCTAAGACGGATGTTGTTAATGCTCATACTACTGAGACGAAGGTAACACAGCCAGCTACGGCATCAATGGCTATAAATGGCAACAATTCTAACCACATAATTAATCATAGTTATGAAGGTGAAGAAGTGGAACATAAGTCTATCAATCTTTATGATTTGAACAAACGTGAGCTTATGTTGCTTGCAATCTTGGCAATAGGTTTGGTTTGGTTGGGGTTATATCCACAAACTGTACTGGACACTTCAAGTCATGCTATGCAGTGGATTAATAATGCTTATAATTATCATGAAGTTGTTAATTATGAAGCTGTAGATTCAATACAGTCAGCAGTTGCTGCAGTGGAGGTACGTTAATGAATAATCTTCTAGCAAATGCTTGGCCTGTATTAGTTCCTTTTACTCCAGTTATAATCATAGCAATAACATTATTAGTGGTGATGCTGTCAATAGCCATGAAGCGTTCACATTTTTTAACAGGTACTTTGACAGTTATAGGGTTAAACGCAGGTTTAATAACCCTAATAGGTCAAATGATGGGCTGGTTTGGTAGACCTGAGCAAGTTGTCGTCAGTGGTATGTTTATCATAGATCCCTTTGCTCAGTTCAATATGGTGTTTATATTCTTATCATCATTGGCTTGCTGTACCTTAGCTTATCCTTACTTTAAAACTTTTAAAGACCATAAAGAAGAGCTCTACATGCTGTTGTTATTGTCGACTATTGGCGCCTTGCTAATGGTATCGGCACATAATCTAGCGTCGTTCTTTATGAGTCTTGAGCTGTTGTCAGTTCCTTTATATGGTATGTTAGCTTATACTTTCATGCGTACCCGTTCTTTAGAGTCTGGTCTAAAGTATTTGGTACTCTCTGCTACAGCATCTGCAACCTTGTTAATGGGTATGGCGTTTATTTATGCTTCAACTGGTACTCTAGATTTCAAAGGCATTGCCCAGGCTTTAAATAATGTCTTTGAATCGCCATTAATGATTGTTGGCGCGGCTATGATGATATTTGGCATCGCCTTTAAATTATCAGCAGCACCCTTTCATATTTGGACACCTGATGTTTATCAAGGTGCACCTGCTCCAGTAGCGACTTATTTAGCCTCAGTTTCAAAAGTAGCTATGATGGCACTGGCAATTAGATTTATGTTGGATGCGGCCATTTTAGCATTGCCTACTGTTAATACCTTAATTATGGTCATTGCAACATTGTCCATCTTATTTGGTAACTTATTGGCATTACGCCAGACCAATTTAAAGCGTCTATTGGGTTATTCATCAATTGCGCATATGGGATATGTATTGGTAGTGGCGGTTAGTATTGGTCCAGGCGCTTATGCGATCACTAATATGTATATGGCAATGTATGCTTTAACATCCTTGGGTCTGTTTGGGGTAATAACTCTAATGTCTAGTACATACAAAGACGCTGGTGAAGCTTCAGAGTTATATCACTATCAGGGTCTATTCTGGCGTCGTCCTGTCTTGACTGGTGTGATGACTGTGATGTTATTATCTATGGCTGGTGTTCCATTGACTGCAGGATTTATTACTAAGTTCTTTGCAATAGTTGCAGCGATAGACGGTCGTGAATGGTTCTTAGCCGCTATGATTATCTTAGGTAGTGCTTTAGGTTTATTCTATTACTTACGTGTGATGTTAACCTTATTTAAACGTCCTAATAAAACTATTGAGTTTGATGCTTTAGGCGACTGGGGCATTCAAGTTGGTGGTATCATGGTCATGCTAGTTACGCTAATTGTGCTATATGTGGGCGTGTTACCAAATGAGTTTTTTACTTGGGCGACTCAATCGATCATATGGTAATGTTATAACTGCCAATAGCATGTTGAAACTTGTCAAATGACTATTGACTTATGATTTAACAATAAGAGTGAGATAGATCATTGTGATATGCTTGTAGTGCAAGATGCTCTACAAGCATTTTTTTACGCATTAAATAATGCTATATATTCAATGTATGTAACCATTGAAGCCTTAA
>NZ_JAGLBC010000134.1 GCF_018260395.1 Psychrobacter sp. | reverse complement strand
AGTGCATAAAAAACAGATAATTGATAACTAAATATGCTTATAATGCAAGTTTTAATAGACGCATTAAGTCTTTGGCATTTTTACTAAAGGGTGATCAATGTATCCGTACGCATCAGAATATACGCCTAGTGTTTGGCTTGCTGAAGGGCAATCGAGCCAGCGTGATATGTTGCAAAGTTTGCAGCAATTAAAACAGCACAGCGCTAAGCCATTTAAGGTAATAGCCTCACATCGTTCACAGCGCCCTGAGATCTTTGAATTTGCCGACCAAGTATTTATAGAGCCAAGCTTAGAGCCTAGTTTAGAACCAGGTGTAGAACCAAGCTTAGAACCAAGCTTAGAACAAGAGGCACAATCCGATTTGCTGTCTTTACCACGCTGGCAGTTTGTAATGGAGCAAGCTATCCAAGCTAATAGTAAGGTGATATTAACGGGTCGCAATGGTATAGAATATGAGACGATGCGTGCCGAGTTTGAAAAGTCAGGTATTCGTTTATTGACCGGTTCAACTTCGGTCGAATTGCTACAAAAAATTGACGATAAATTTGCTTTTAATGGACATTGTCAGGCCCATAATATTGCAGCCGCTGAAGGATGGCGCTTTGATACCGTGCAACAGCTAGAGCAGCTTTTAGAGGAGCAAGGACATCAGCATCTATGTGTTAAGCCTATTACAGGTATATTTGCTCAAGGTTTTTGGTGTCTTGATACACACATCCAGCAAGCTTCAGCCGTAAACAGTGTCGGCTATGATAGCTTTGAGCATTTGTATTTTACCGACAATCGCATGATAAACACTGCACAATTTGTCAGTGCTTATCGCCACAGTCTTATGGTAAAAGAGCGTCCGATTCCAATGTTATTAATGCCTTATTTGCCTGGCAAAGAATACTCCATTGATGTGGTCTGTGAACGTGGAGAAGTGTTGGCTGCTGTGACCCGATATAAGGTCGGCAAAGTGCAGCATATAGGTTATGATAAGTCGGTAATGAAGCTGGTAATACCTTTAATACGTGCGTTTGAGTGCGACGGTTTTGTTAGTGTACAGACCAAGGCTGATGAAGAGGGCAATCACAAAGTGCTTGAGATCAATTCACGTCCTTCTGGCGGTATAGGCAATACTGTACATAGTGGCGTAGACTTAACTCAAATTGGTTTTGGCTACTGGTTAGGGCTTGAGGAAAAGCCAAATTTGCAGGCCATTATTCCGCAGATAAAGCCCTGCCAAGTTCGCTCTATTATGAGTAGCGTTGTAATTGAGCCAAACGAATAGCAAGTTAAAGCCAAGTTAAAGCTGATTGCAGTGTTTTAAGCCTTATAAGCCCTAAAATAACTAGCCAAATACGACCATGTCAATGATAATAGCATCTGCTTGGATAGCTTTTGACTTACAACTTCGTCTTAGGGCTAAAAGGCCATAGTCTAATAAGTCTTACCTTGTATGCTTGTAGCAGCTTAACTTTCAGTAATGAATTTTACAGTCTTAATATTTGAGCCAAAATGATGCCACTATATAAAATGCCTTGTGGCGTTAAAGGAACCCTTTAAGCATGACCATCGATAGCACATCCACCCTTAATTGTTCACAATCCTATCAACAAAAGCAGGTACAGTTGCCTAGAGGCACCCTCAATTTAAGTTATCAGCTTAATGGTGAGCATCGCTACCAGTTAGATGACTTGCTGGGTTTTGCTCAGCGTATCAATCCCAAGCGGGCGTTTTTGTTCGTCTCGAAGGTATTGGGTCGCCATATTCCGGTATCGCCAAAAGTGATGCGCCAAGCTTTTACTCATTTGGCTGACGCTGTGCCGGACAATTTACCTGAGCCGATTGTGGTGTTGGGTATGGCAGAAACGGCAGTGGGTCTATCGGCTGGCGTGCATCAAGCGTTACAGAGCCGCTATCCTAATGCATTACTGCTTAATTCAACACGTCATGCGCAGCAACAAGCGACTTTATATGCTACCTTTAATGAAGACCATAGCCATGCTAGCACTCATTTGATCTACCAAAGTCAGGATCCGAAGATTCAGACGCAGTTGCTCGCCAGTAAAACTTTGATTATGGTGGATGATGAAGCTTCAACTGGGAACACCTGTGTCAATGTGGTCAGTGCACTGCGAGAAGCTGGGTTAAAGCAGCTACAACAGGTGCATTTAGCGACCTTGGTGGATTGGTCCTTGGGGCAGCAGACCAGTGACGATCATATCGCTGAGCGTCTGCAAGGGATTAAGTTTAAGCGTCATAATTTGATGGCAGGCGACTGGCAATGGACCGATGCTCCTAATCCTGAGCCTATTGATATGCCCAGTGTCGATACTACAGAAGCGGGCAGTCAACCATTATTGCATACTGGCAACTGGGGCCGGTTGCCTACTTTTGACAGCACTGAAGGCTTTGCTAAGTTTTTAGAAAGCTTTAAAAACACTTATGAAAAAGTGCGTGGCGTCAATGCTTTAAGCGATTTATTTGGCAGTGGCTTAAGTGATGTTAAAGCTGTCAGCGATGTCAGTAATACCGAGTCTAAGCGGATTTTGGTACTGGGCAGTAATGAGTTTGTTTGGTTGCCTTTTTTATTGGCAGAGTGGTTAGAGCAGCAGGTTATTGATAACGTTAAGCGCGATATTGAAGTTAACTTTAGCGCTTTAACCCGCTCACCGATAGCCCTAGGCGGTGCGATTAAAGCGGTGTTAAGCTTCAATGATAATTATGGTCTAGGCATGACCAATTTTGCTTACAATGTTGTTGCCGATCAGTGGGATCTCATTGTACTTTGTGTCGAAACACCAACCGAAAGTGTTGACCCGCTGTGGCATAATTTGGATAACGTGATTGTAGTGAGTCCTTGATAATGAGTATTAAACCTAGCAATATTGCGCCTTTTAAACCGGACTCCTTGATCATTAAGCCTTATGCGCTCATGGATTTAGATGACACCTTATTTCAGACGCAAAGAAAGATAGAGGCTTGGCAGTTACCGACTGCTGAAAAAGAAACCTTGCTATATGCTTCAGTGAATAAACAAGGCGAGCCTTTAAGCCTAATGACGCAGCGGCAACAACTGTTCTTCAATTGGTTGGCAAGTAGCACTGAACTCATCGTGGTGACTGCTCGTGACCGTGAAGAAATTAAGCGAGTAAAACTTAACTTTGATAGCTGGCAAGTATTGACCCATGGCGCGGTGATTCTGCAGCCATCAAGTGAGCCCCTGCAAGCTTGGCAACAGCATATCGGCGAGGTTTTGTGGCCATTACAAGGTAAATTAAATCAATTGGTTACCTTGATTGAGGCTTATAACCACAACCACCAAGATCAATTAAAGCTTGCGTTGCACCACGATAATTTTCTCGACCCAAAGCCGGCATCAGGTGAAAATCAATTGCGTAAAATGCTAATATATTTGGCCATTAAACACCGTCAAAAAGATGCTATTGCTCTTGAGCAATTTGGCAAGTGGCTGTTGGGCGAGCATCCCGACTTAAGTCATGATTATTATATACACAGCAATGCCAATAACTTGGCCATATTACCCAAAGGTATTCATAAGCGTCATGCCGTGGCTTACTTGCTTGAGCAGTGTCTGGATAGGGTTCGTCCTAGCTTTGGCTTTGGAGATAGTTTGGCAGACTTGCCTTTTTTGCAGCAACTTGACTGGTACGGTACGCCCAATCATGGACAATTACACGACCATATTACCTCTCAATAAAAATATATAATCCTTAAAACATACTATCTTTGAAATTTATAAGACAAAGCAGCTAGGCTATGGATTCAGATAAAAAGACAATGACCTCTCATATCACATCACACTCTGGTAGTTATCTGGCTAGCGATGTGACTTTGCTGTTAGATATTGTGCAGAAGTCCGCGGTCCAAGATGTGCCCGTGGCACAAAAAGAGGCATTGATTCAAACCGGTCAACAGCATTACTCAGACATGCTGACTTTTGAAAAAGCCCCAACCATAGTGCATGAGCAGATGTATGCTCAAGCCTTAGAACATGGAAAATTACGCTTGGCGCGTGATATTGCTCGACTTAGCATCACCTTAAAAAGCTTGTTTGAGAAGCGTACAGATGAGCAATCGCCACTTATTTTAGTGAGTTTAGTACGAGCAGGATTACCTGTTGGAGTATTACTACAACGTGCTTTAAGAGATCGCAGTGCGCCTTATTATTTGCCAAGTAAACATTATGGCGTCAGTATCATTCGCGATAGAGGTCTTGATCCTGTTGCTTTGGCAAAAATCTTGTCGGAGCACCCAACTAGCCCAATAGTTTTTGTCGATGGTTGGACGGGGAAGGGGGCCATTTATGGCGAGCTATCCCGTAGCTTAACCGAATACCAAGATAAGTATTGGATAGGTGATGCAAAATTTGAGAATGTGTTTCATCAAGGTGAGACGGTCATACCTTTGTTAACGCTTGCTGACCCTGCTGGTGTGGCTTGGTTATCGGCCAGTAAAGATGATTGGTTGATACCATCAGGGCTGCTTGGTAGTACCGTTTCTGGATTGATATCACGAACTCTTTACAGTCAGCCCAATGAGGATCTGACCACAGGCTTACATCAGAGTCTGATTTATCATGATTTACAAGATAAAGATCTCAGTTTAAGCTTTATTGACAGTATAGAGAGCGTGCGTCAGGAGTTGCTTTTGCAAAATGCCAACATATTGCCTTTGCCGACATATAGCGCACCGCGTTATCATTCACTGCCTATTGTTAAAACGTTGGCAAACCAGTATAAGATTAGTAACCTGAATCGTATTAAGCCTACCATTGCTGAAGCCACACGTGCGATTATGCGCCGTGATCCTGAGCAAGTCTTATTGGCCAGTGCCAATCATCCCGACACTGCTTTGCTAAGACATTTGTGCGAGCAAAAAGGAGTTGCAGTAACTGTATTGGGCGATCAGATCTTGCCATATCAAGCTGTGACAATCATCAAAAAACGCAATTAAAACCCTTGCTATGTTTCAGATAAATTCACTAACCTGTTAAATGCTTTCAATCGTTCAAAAAGTGCTAGCTGAATAAAAATAAATAAGCTTCAAACATAACCGCAGTCTTCTTAATTTTAGAGTATATATCATGTCCTCGTTAACCCCTTTAATTAAATCAGGTGACTCATACAGTGATAAGCACAATATAGCAATGAATGAGCCTACTTTTATAAGCTCCGCAAGTGCCATGCCTGAAACTATGCTGCATCCCTATCAGTTAGGGGCAAGCCTTTATATGCCTGCTACTAGAGAAGATGTTTGGGCGGTAATTAGCCGTAGCAAGCTGCCCAATTTAGACAGTGTGATTATCTGCTTGGAAGATGCGGTGAGCGAAAGTGATGTACCCTATGCTTGGCAAAATATTCAAAAGCTTTTGGCACATTGGGCAAGTGTTGAAGTGGATAGACCACTTACGACACATCGCAGCAATTCTTTGAATGCGATAAATGAGAGCACTGGTGTTCAAAAGTCAGCTATGCGTAAATCTAGTCGACCACTGGTGTTTATTCGCCCGCGTAATCCGCAGATGCTGATGCAATTGGCTACATTACCACATATTGATTTGATAGATGGCTATGTATTGCCCAAAGTAGATATGGACAGTCTGTCTAACTGGCGCTTGGCATGTCAGCAAGTGCAAGACAACAGCTTGTTAATGCCAACATTAGAGACCGGTCGTTTGTTTGATTCTGCGCACAACCAAGCTTTAGCTACCGCACTGGCACATGCATTCGATGAACGGGTATTTGCATTACGTATTGGGGGCAATGATTTATTTTCTGCGTTACGCTTGCGTCGACCCAGTACACAAACCATTTATGAGACACCAGTCGGTACTTTGATGCATCAGCTCATTGGAACCTTTGTGCCTCAAGGTTACTATTTAACAGCACCAGTTTGTGAGTACTTTGATAATACCGCTTTATTTATCCAAGAACTTGCCACAGATGTGTCATTAGGATTGGTTGGTAAAACCGTTATTCATCCGGCACAAATTGCCTTAGTACAACAAGCTTTCTCAGTATCGACAAGGGTATTGGAAGAGGCGCAGGCTATTTTAGCTCAAGATGCCAAAGCGGTATTTAAACACAATAATACCATGCTTGAGCCGGCCACTCATTATGCGTGGGCGGTACAAACTGTTAAACGGGCTCAGATATTTGGGGTATTGGCCAATCAGATGTTGTAGGGCGTGTCCCTATTTGCAAATTAGATAAGTTATGGTCTAAAAATGGCTATATTTTCGCCAAACTGTGTCTAATTTCTAGCTAATATGCCTATATTATCTTCGAAATTATTCGTGTTTGACAAAAATCTATCTCATTTTTAGCCTCATAATCCAAATAGGGACATGCCCTAGGTTTTAGGGGGATTGTGATTAAGATATAATCACAG
>NZ_JAGLBC010000133.1 GCF_018260395.1 Psychrobacter sp. | reverse complement strand
GGTTAATAATTACGTTTAAAGCATAATTTAAAACCTCTTTTAAAACCTCTTTTAAACGATGATTATTTTCTATGGATGTATAAGTTTCAAAAAAATTTAGTGAAACAGTATATCAAACATTGGTTGTTTTTCTGAGTGCGACTTAAATATTTATAGCATAAGCGATCAATCAAAGATTAATTAACTCATTCCAAATAGTTATTTATAATTATTTACGTATTCTTAATTAAATTTTTAAGTTGCATATCTGAGATTTTTGGACAATACTTTAATTCAATAGCGTATTTAAGGATAAAACGCTATTGCAAAAAAGTCATTTTTTCATCCTCCATTATTTCAATTCGTTACTCCTTAATTACGTCTCTCCACTCCCCACACTATGTAAGGATACATGTTTATGGGTATGTTCGATTATAAAAACTATTCAAGCGATGAAGCTTCAAAATTGGTAGAAGATACCAGTAAATTGGCTGCATATACTAATGCGTATAACTTTTTTAATTTTATACCAGGCGGAGATGCGCTTAATGTACTTGGTACCATTACGGGTGATTTATTTGCCAATGATATCAATGTCAGTATTCCCGAGGGATGGAAAGAGCTAACGCCAACTGATTTTGGCGTTAGTGCAGACAGAGTCGATAATGCCGGTTATTTCTCTATTCCAAGTATGTATAGTGGAACGGCATTACCAGGACCTCAAGCTAAAATTTTTGGTCAATATAATGAAGCAGGAGATCTGATTCGCGTCAACTTTAACGTGGCTGGTACCAATGCTATCACTGATGTACTTGATTATTTAAATCTAAATAGTCGCGAAGGGGTGGAGCTATATGAACCTATTCTTGAGATGGTACGTGATTTTGCCCTAGATAATGGTTTAAAAGCTACGGACGTGGTTTTTAGTGGCTATAGTTTAGGAGCATCTGTTACCAACGTACTGGCGGCTGAAAGAGAAAATCTAGTAGACGGATTTTTTACAGAGTCAGACTATATTGCTCATGCTGTGCCGACAATCTATGACAATGGTGATGTGGTATTAAATGTTGGTTATGAAAATGATGTAACGCATCGTATTACCGGCAATGAGCCAGACTTCTTAAGTGCCATTAAAGCTATGGACTTCGGTTTTGGCAATCCAGATAAAGAGTTTAGCAGTACAACGGATAACTTTGTACTATACAACGATGTTTATGCTTCTCCAATATGGGATATCAGTCCATTTTCATTCTTAAATATTCCAACAGGATGGTATGCACATATTAACGGTATTACCACAGATGCTATTTCTCGAGTGATTGATTCTTCATTCTACGAGGATACCCAACAGGACAGCACGGTTATCGTATCTGATTTAAGTGCTATCAACCGTGGAATGATTTGGGTCGAAGATGACGCAGCCCCCACCAGTTCAAGCCACTTTGGCACCTCGGCCTTTTTAATTGGTACTGAATATGGTGACAAGATTGCAGGTGGCAAGAACTTCGACTATATCGATGCTGGACGAGGTAATGACATTATAAAAGCCGGTATTGGAGTTGATCACATTGATGGCAACACAGGCGTTGATGAAGTACGAATCGAAGGACGTGGTAAGGAGTGGGATGTTTATCAGATGCAAGATGACACCTTATTCTTTGTCGATAAAGATGGCTTTAATTTAGTAGAAGCAGATAACGTTGAATCCGTCAGCTTCAACGGTGAAATAGCCAGTCATATCAATAATTATGAAATTACTGACACTGGTCTGCAAGACAATCGTTTTCTTATGAAGTGGTTTGACAATGGCGATAAAGATTTTTTAGACCATAAAGAAGGTAGTGAAGTTAATGACGTTATCATTGGTCAAACTGTGTTTGCTCGTGAAGGTAACGATACTGTCACCGGTACTAGCAAGGCCGATATCTTACACGCAGGTCGGGGCGATGATGTCATCATGGCAATGGGTGGTAATGACCGCGTTTATGGTGCCGAGGGAGATGATAAAATCAATGGCGGTGCAGGAAATGATACATTAATCGGTGGCGTTGGCAAGGATACCTTTATTTTCAATGCATTATCTGGTAATGATGTCATCAAAGATTTCAACAATGATGCAGGTTATAAAGACATACTTCAATTTAGCTCGGACCTATTTAGTGATGTCAGTGCACTAAGTAGTCATACCACTCAAGAAGGTAGCAATGTTTCAGTCGCCTATGGCAATCATAATTTGTTAACGTTAGAAAATTGTACCGTTGATGACGTAGTGAGCTGTGCTATTGTTGTTTAAGGCATTGTGATTTAACACATTGTGATTTAATTAAGTCTCATTTAAGTCAGAGTGGTTTAAGCAGGTGAGATCTAACAAGACTCTATATGGTTAAACGTCATTTAATCTCACTGAGTTAATAGATTTATGATAACTATATAGTATCGCTGCTGATTATTTAGTAGCGACCTCAAAATGCTAAGATTATACTAAAAGACAGGTCAGTGTATGGATGCTTATATAGCAAACCACACTGACGCTGTCTTTTTTTATGTTAATATCTTCTATACTTAAAGCCTTTTAATACTAAAGCCTTTTAGTTCTAAACCCTTTGGTTATAAAAACTTTGTTCTATAAGATTAGTTATAGTAGTCCGTCCGTCCAGCTTCATTGTGCTTATATCGTTTGTGAAACCACATCCACTGCGTCGGATCAATTCGAATTAGACTTTCTAATACTTCATTTACCCGAGTGGCATCGGCCAATTCATCAGTAGTGGGGTAATTGTTAAGTGCGGGAGTAATGGTAAGATGATAATGCGGTCGTCTTCCTCGTTGAAGCTTATCTGGGGATTGTCTATAAGTATGTAAAGCCATTACGACGGGTGGATTGGATTTGTGTCCTAGTCGGGCCAAACGTCTAGGCGCAGTGACCGAAGCCGCAGGCACACCAAAAAATGGAGCCATAATGCCATTTTTTAACCCATAATCCTGATCAGGAGAATACCAAATAATTTTTGCGTCCCTCATTCTAGAGACCAGTTTTTTCATATTACGGTGATCAATTTGTTCATCAAAAATATGACGACGGCCATTATAAATAAACCAATCTAATAGCTTATTGTTCTGAGGACGATACACGCAATCAATAGGCAGAAACTGAGTAAATAATCGACCTCCAAGATCCAGCATCGTGTAGTGACCGCCTAATAATAATACGGCTTTATTTGCTTTTTGCGCTTCAATTAAATGGTGTAAACCTGAGATGGACACAGTACGCGTAAAGACATCTGGACGATACCAAGCACATAGCGTCTCAAATAGCCCAATCCCTTGATTGACAAAGACCTGCTTTGCCATACGCTCACGATCTTCAGACATTTTTTCTGGAAAGGCCAGTGCTAGGTTGACAAGCGTAACCTTGCGTCGACTCTTAGCGACTGTATAAAACAAAATACCAAGTTGCTTTCCTATCCAAAATTGGAAACGTAATGGCAAGTATATTAAGGGTAGTAAAATAGCTAGAAATAACCAAATACCCCAGTACTGTGGCAGTAAGAAGGCCAACTTAAAGGGCTGCTTTTCAGCCTTATAAGTTTGTTTGTGATTTTGACTAATTGTCGGCATACCAATCGGGATAGCGACAGGCTTTGGCTCTGATATTAATGAGCTATCTGTACTGTTATTTAAGGTGTTATTTAAGGTGTTATCTGATGCGTTATCAGAAATATTACGCGCTGACTCAACTGATTTAACAGAATGGGATACTGAGGGAGACTGAGGATTAAAAATCTGCACAGACGTATGAACAGGAATCTTTTTAGATTCCTGCTTAGGTGGTGATGTTGTATTATTATTAAAATCTGTCATAGTCAGTCATCACAAATTTAGCGTCAGCTGCTCGCTACAGAATCTTAATTTTCCAATATATCCCAGCGCTCAAGCTTAGACATAAGTTCTTCATCAATTTCAGACAGTCGTTCACTTGCTAAAGTTGCTGCTTCTAAATCAGTGGTAAACCAAGTACCATCAGCAAGTTTTTGCTGAAGTTGCGCTTGTTCTTGCTCAAGTTTAGATATTTGCTTAGGTAGCTCATTGAGCTCTCTTTGTTCATTATAGCTAAGTTTGCGCTTAGGGGTTGTTGGCACTTTGTCATCTGTTAACAAGCTAGAACCGGTAAGGGTAGAAGGCTTTTTAGTTGCATCTGTTTTATTGGTTGAAGAAGTTGACTTAGCATGAAAGCTGTCTTCGCGCTGCTTCTGTACCAAGTAATCTTGATAGCCGCCAACGTACTCTTTAACAATGCCATTACCATTTTCATCTTCGTCAAAGACCCAAGTGGATGTCACAACGTTATCCATGAAGGCACGGTCATGGCTTATAAGCAGGATAGTGCCATCGAAGCTGGCTACAGACTCTTCAAGTAATTCAAGCGTTGCCATATCCAAGTCGTTAGTTGGCTCATCTAGTACCATAATATTGGCCGGCTTTAGCAGCTGTTTTGCTAATAACACACGGTTTCTTTCTCCACCTGATAAAGCTTTGACAGGCGTGCGAGCACGTTCTGGTGCAAATAAGAAATCTTGTAAGTAGCTCATGATATGGGTTTTCTTACCACCGACTTCAATGAAGTCTGAGCCTTCCGAGACATTTTGGGCGACACTGGCTTCAAGGTCTAATTGGTCACGTAACTGATCGAAGAAAGCAATTTTTAGATTGGTACCTAAAGTTACAGTGCCTCTTTTGATAACCTGATCGTCTGACTCGCCTAATATGGCTTTAATGAGCGTGGTTTTACCAGCACCATTTGGACCAATAATACCGATTTTATCGCCACGAATAACTGTAGTGCTAAAGTCATCGACTAGAACATTGCCGTCATACTCAAGATGTAAATTATTTACTTTACATACAAGCTTGCCACTTTTATCGCCACTGGTCATGGTAATATTGACATTGCCAACTTGTTCACGGCGCGCTTGACGTTCACGGCGTAAGGCTTCAAGGTCACGTACACGGCCTTCATTACGAGTACGACGCGCTTTAATACCTTGTCTAATCCATACCTCTTCTTGTGCTAACTTCTTATCGAATACTGCATTGGTCTTTTCTTCCGCTTGCAGTTGTAACTCTTTTAACTCTTGATATCGTGCATAACCGCCTGCTCCTTGCGTCACGTCATAGCTTGTTAATTTGCCACGGTCTAACTCAATGATACGAGTGGCTAACTTATCAACAAAAGCCCTATCATGGGTCACAAAGAGCAAGGTAAGACCTTGCCAATCTTTTAAGAACTGTTCTAACCATTCGATACTTGCCACATCCAAATGGTTGGTCGGCTCATCAAGTAGTAAAATATCTGGTTTAGTGACTAAAGAGCGGGCAAGTAGCACACGACGTTTACGGCCGCCTGATAAAGAAGATAGGTCATCCTCAGGAACAAGCCCCATAGTAGTAATTATTTGACGCGCTTCACGTTCTAAGTCCCAACCATGTGCCGCATCAATATCATGTTGAAGATTGGACATGGCTTCGCAAGCGTCCATATCACCAGAAGCACACTGGTCAACTTTTTGGTTGTAAGCAATGAGTAGCTCTGCCGTCTTTTTATCGCCACCCATAACGATGTCTAAAATGCGACCGTCAGTCTCAGGCACATCTTGTTCCAGCATAGCCACTTTGACGCTACTATTAATAACAACTTCGCCACTATCAGGAACAATTCTGCCATCAATAAGTTTAAATAGCGTTGATTTTCCTTCTCCATTTCGTCCGATTAAACAAACGCGCTCTCCAGCTTCAATGCTAAGATCGATTCCATCAAGGATAGGGGCTACGCCGAAGGCAAGATGAATGTTCTTTAAGTTAATTAGTGCCATAGATGTATCATTACCATTATTGTAATAGTGACTTGGTGATTAATAAGTCACTAATGTTGTGAAGTGTTACATGTTAAAATTGTGCACAGTATATCACGCAGACAGTCAATCATAACCTGCCAATGCAATTGTTCCCTATAAAGTTGTTACATAGTATAAAAAGGTAGAGCTATTAACCTATTTTAATATTAACAACCTAGCTATAAGAATATAAATTCATGACAAATTCATCATACAATAGCTCTGATAGCTATCTTAATTTACAGCAACAAATCGCTGATCTACAATCTAATGTGGCATATTTAGAGCTTACCGTAGATAGCTTAGATAATGTTATTGCAAAACAAGATAAACAATTGCAAGACATGCAGCGTCAATTGCAATTGGTGTATGTTCAATTAAATCGAGTTAGTGACTCAGGTATCGCGCCTTTTGATGCAACCTCAGAAGTTCCTCCCCATTATTAATAGATTTAAAAATTTTAGATTTCGCAGCTTAATAACAACTTAGATTAACACACCAAGTGCAACGCTACGTAATATTAAAGAACACCTGATT
>NZ_JAGLBC010000132.1 GCF_018260395.1 Psychrobacter sp. | reverse complement strand
ATAGCCATTTTTAGACCATAACTTATTTAATTTGCAAATAGGGACACGCCCTAACAGTATTGCAATAAAAGTTGCAGATTATGGTTATGTTCAGGCTATGAGCAAACTATAGCTGCAACTTTGTAATCGTTATCGAGCCGTTCTATAAATTTTCAGTCAACTGAGAAGTCCTATGTCTACTCCCTCTCCTATTAAACGTCGTGAAACCAAAAAAATATATGTCGGTGATGTGGCAGTCGGTGGTGATGCGCCAATCAGTGTACAAAGTATGACCAATACAGATACTTGTAATGTAGATGCTACAGTGGCACAAATACAGCGTTGTGTGGATGCTGGTGCTGACATGATGCGAGTCTCTACGCCGACAATGGATACAGTGGTCGCTTTTGGTGAAATTAGAAAGCGTGTAGATATTCCTTTAATCGCAGATGTTCATTTTGACTATAAGATTGCTTTAGCAGTAGCGGCTGCAGGAGCAGATTGTCTACGAATTAACCCCGGAAATATTGGTAATGACGCAAAAGTTCGCGAAGTAGTGGCTTGTGCCCGTGATTACAATATTCCCATTCGAATCGGGGTAAATGCCGGCTCGCTTGAAAAAGAAATTCAACGTAAATACACTGAGCCAACAGGTGAGGCCATGGTGGAATCTGCCATGCGACATATTGATATCTTAGAGCGTTTGAATTTTGACCAGTATAAAGTATCTGTTAAGGCTAGTAATGTGTTCTTAACGTTGGATGCTTATCGATTATTGTCGCAGCAAATTGACAACCCATTACACCTAGGAGTAACCGAAGCTGGGGTATATCGTACAGGTACGGTGAAGTCTGCTATTGCTTTAGGTGGCTTGTTATTAGACGGTATTGGTGACACTATTCGTATCTCGTTGGCTGCTGAACCTGAAGATGAGATCAAAATTGGATTTGATATTCTAAAATCTTTAAGTATTCGTGCCAATGGCATTAACTTTATTGCATGTCCTAGCTGTTCACGTCAAGAGTTCGACGTTATTCGCGTGATGAATGCGCTTGAAGCTCGCTTGGAAGATGTGCGTATACCAATGGATGTCTCTGTCATTGGCTGTAAGGTAAATGGCCCAGGAGAAGCAAAAGAGGCAGATATTGGTGTGGTAGGGGCCTCTCCAAACTCACTGGTATATCTAGAGGGTGAAAAAAGTCACTTAATAGACACCAGTACATTAGTCGATAGTATTGAAAAAATGGTTAGAGATCGTGTGGCTGTAGCAGAACAAAAGGCAGCCAATGAGATTTTACGGGTAGATGGCAGTGTATAAAAATTTATTAAAAGTAGCCATAAAACTACGCTTTTATTATCCATGTTATGGAAATGCAAACAAACCATAGCTAAAAATCTATTAGCTAAATAACGAATAGCTAACTAACAAATGGCTAACTTACAAATAGCTAAATAAAATAAGCTGAACTAAAAATCTAGGCAATTAGTATGATTAAGTCGATCAAAGGTTTCAATGATATTTTACATATCGCTACTTCAACCAGTCAGCCTAGCAGCCAATGGCGTCATTTAGAACATATTCTAAAAGCAGTTCTCGATCAATTTGGGTACGATGAGATTCGGTTACCTATCGTCGAGGAAACACAGCTTTTTGCCCGTGCCATTGGCGATGCGACGGATATCGTAGAAAAAGAAATGTTTAGTTTCACCGATAAGTCTGATCCACCAACGCCGATTACGCTTCGTCCTGAAGGTACGGCAGGTGCAGTAAGAGCAGTTATTGAGCATAATTTATTACGCGGTGATAGCCCTAAACTATGGTATATAGGGCCAATGTTTCGCTATGAGCAACCGCAAAAAGGCCGCTATCGTCAGTTCCATCAACTCGGAGTAGAGGCTTTTGGTAGTGAATTCGCTGATGTGGAAGCCGAGCTTATAGCCATGACCCATATGATGTGGAATCGATTGGGTATTGACCATGAGTTAACTTTAGAGATTAACAGCTTAGGTGAGCTTAATGAGCGTATGGCTTATAGAGCTGCTTTAGTTGAGTTTTTATATAACAAAAAAGACTTATTAGATGAAGACAGTCAGCGCCGTTTAACCACCAATCCGCTGCGTATTTTGGACAGTAAAGTACCTGAGACTCAGGTTTTATTAGATAAAGCCCCTCGCTTGAACGACTATTTGGGGGAGGAGAGTAAAGCACATTTTGAGCAGTTGAAGGCATATTTAAAAGCCTTAGGTATCGAGTATGTTGTCAATCCAAAATTGGTACGTGGTCTTGACTACTACAACAAAACAGTATTTGAGTGGGTAACGGATAAGCTAGGTTCGCAAGCCACCGTGTGTGCTGGCGGTCGTTACGATGGCCTAATTGGTCAGCTAAAATCAATTGGCAAGTCAGCTGATAAAGACAAAACAGTGAAATCAGATCCTGCGGTAGGTTTTGCAATGGGCATTGAAAGACTGCTACTGTTGGTACAAGCAGTGAACCCTATGCCGCAGATTTCCTCATGTGATGTGTTCGTGGTGGTACATCCTGCTTTATATGATCAAGGTTTGTTATACGCTCAGTCTTTGCGTGAAGCTCGTCAAGATTTACGTATCAAAATGTCTAGTGCCAATAGTTTGAAAGCGCAAATGAAAAAAGCTGATAAATCAGGGTCTAAAATCACCATTATCTTAGCGCAAGATGAAATTGAGAACGGTACCATAAGTATTAAAACTATGGAAACCGGTGAGCAGGTGAGTCAAGATAAGCTATGGCTACACAGTTCTGATAACTTTAGTTTATAATTCAATAGCTATCTAGGATTGAATTTTAGGTAAGACTTTTTTTTGAATACAGTAATTAACTTTTTAGGTAGATTTATGGCCAAACTTCCCGCTTCTAACTCACCAGATATGAATAACCCAAATGGTGATGCACAGTCAATGGAAAAGCTAAAACAAGCTGCCGGTTATATTATTGGCGCCATCTTATTGGCTTTAGCAGGATATTTTGGTTGGACTTACTTTAAGAACTCAGGTATGAAAGCCGATACAGTCGCTGCAGATAAATACTCAGCTATTGAATCGGCAAATGATAAATTATTAGGTCAACCACAAGGCAATGCCGAAGCCAGTAAAAAGCTAAATGCGGACATTGATGCTTTAGTGGCTGAGCATGGCAATACTATTTATGCTTGGCAAGCACTTATGGTCAAATCCCGTAATGCTGTTGATGCCAATGACATGAAGACCGCTTTGGCAGCTTTAAAAAAAGCAATGGATATTGACCTAAAAGATGCCGGCTTGCATTCTATAACTCGGCTTCGTTATGCAACGGTCTTGTTGGCCAGTGGCAACTTAGATGATGCGTTAACACAAGCTTCGGTTGATGTGCCAGTAGCTTTTGAAGCTAGTCAACAAGAGCTATTAGGTGATATTTACTTGGCGAAAAAAGACAATGAAAAAGCAGTACGTGCCTATGAGAATGCATGGAGTATGTTGTCTAAGCGTCATGAAGAGCGCCCATTCTTACGTTTAAAGCTTGAGAATTTAGGGATTAACCCTAAGCCTATTGAGCCTGAAAATGAAATTGTAAATACTACTGCTTTACAACAGCAGGCTCAAGTACCTGTATCTCCTCAAAGCACTGCTGAAGCCAATGCACAGAGCGAAGCTGCCGTTGATACAAATAAAGATACTGCTTCTAATGGTGCTACTTCCAAATAACTACTATTATTACTCTATATCTGTGTTGTTATTAGTGGATTGCTATAAACTAGTAGCAATGCTAAGTTACAATCTTCAAGTACAATATATAGCCTTTTGACTTACTGTTTAGAACCAAATTTGTTATAACATAATTTTTTTAGACTTTAATTGTTTATAAAACCATTGTTTTCAAAATACATAAAATAATTGTCTATAAAATTATTATCCATAAGACTAGTTCCAAATTAGCCGTTGGCTTTTTTAGGTACTATGACTTTTTAACCTGATTGAGCTGATTCAACTATGTATAACAAGACCCCTTTATCTATGCCAGCAAACCTTATAGTCAAAGCCTCAAAAATTACTGTATTGTGCGCGTCAATTGCTTTGGTTGCTGCTTGTGGTAAAACCATTAAGCATGAAGAGCATAAGCCTACTAAACTGGTTCAATTGCAACAATCTGTTAACGTGGTTGAACCTGTGTTTCAAACTGCCCTAGGAGACAAGTCTAAGTTAGCTGACATAAACCGCTTTGAGGTAGGATTAGGTGGCAATCAGATAGTGGTTGCTTCAGGTGCAGGAAAGGTTATCAGTTATGGCTTAGATGGCAAAACGCTTTGGAATGTCGATATCAAAGAGGACATCGTAGGTGGTGTTGCTTTTGATAGTGCCAGTCAAACTGCCGTGGTTACCACTAAATCCGCTCGGGTTATTGCATTAGATACCAGTAATGGGCAAGTGAAATGGGAAAATAGCCTAAGCGGTACAGTATTGTCTCCAGCCTTGCTACAAGGTAACCGTGTGGTACTGTCTGCCAACGATGGTGTTATGCATGGTTTATCCTTGCAAACCGGTCAATCAATTTGGCAGTTTGCTACCCAAACGCCTAGCATTAGTGTGCGTGGCAGTGCTAAACCTACTTTACTAGACAATCAAACGGCTTTGATAGGCGGTGCAGATGGTCGACTCCATGCTGTTGATATAGAGTCAGGTATTCCCAAGTGGAACCGACGCGTTGGGATACCATCTGGCGCTAGTGAAATTCAGCGTATGACTGACATTGATGGAACGCCAATAGTAGACCGTGGACAGCTACTTGCAGTCAGTTATAGTGGCCAGTTATTGTCTGCTGATTTGGCAAGTGGTCAAGTAACTTTCTTACAAGAAGCAGCCAGTAAAAATAGCTTAGCGGTGACTGATCAAGCTGTGATTTCCACGACTTTAGATGGTAAGGTAAAGGCTTTTGATCGTAAATCTGGTGAGCTTTTATGGGAAAATGAAGCCTTAGCCTATCGTCAATTGAGTAATCCTGAAATTGTTGGAAATTATATCGCTATTGGTGACCTCGATGGTGTGGTTCACTTCTTATCACCGCAAGATGGACATATTGTTGGTCGTACCCAAACCAAAGGGGCTATTACCAAATTAACATCTACAGCAGGTTACTTGTTGACGCAGACTAACGCTGGTCAAGTTAGCGTATGGAGGCAAGTACGTTAATAAATCTCTATTAACTGACTTAATATTCTTTATTAAAGCCTATGTTTTATAGGCTTTTTTTATGCTCTGGTAAAAGCCAGCTTTATTGATTGAGCGATTGCAAATTTAAATTTTTAGCGATTCGATATTTTGGTTATTAGGACTCATCTGTTAAGTGTTTCGAACCAACACCACAGGTTCGCCATGATTAAGGTATAGATTGGTTTCTATGTCTTCAAACTGAAGCGGTACATAGGGCCATCGTGCCAAACGATTACGACGACGACGCAGCTCATCCTTGTTTAAATGAGGATCCAAAGTAGTAACTGTGCTTTGCATCAAAAACTTAGCATCATAAAAAGGTCTTTGGGTCAGCCATTCAATATAATGTGCAGAGCGAAGCTCAGGCATCTGAAGTGCTTCAAAATCCTGTTGTGACTTTATGCTATACCAACGATGAATAGGGAAGTTAGGATTTAGCCAACAAGGGTTAGGATCGTCACATTTGCTGTCTTTGAAAAACCTACCTTTCATCACCATATACCGTTTATCGATTTTGATTTTATGATAAAAGTCTAAATCAATTGATAAGCTGCGAAATGGCTTACTTTGCATATGTATCAATTTTCGCTGTAATGTATCACGAGCATTAATACCTATCCAATTTTCGAACTTATCGTATGGAGCATTACCTAAATAAAACTTTATAGCCAACTCCCAATGCTCAACTTCATCGATTTCATGGTTTAGTAAAATAAAATCTAGCTCTCCTGTGGTTTGAGTGCCACTATATAGCTGTACATTGTGCGCAATTACCTCATAAGGGTGAATCCCAAGTTTATACCCGTCTTCTAGCCAAAAATGTATAAGGCCTTCAAAATGAAAGCCTAAGCGGTAAGGGCTAGGACGAGACATAAGATAACGGGTTAGCTCTTGGTAAGTAGAACTATTGTCTAATACATGCAAACGGTCCATATAATTAATATATTGTGTTTGCCAAAATATAGGGTCATGCACTGCTATTGGCAATGAGACAATATTCGGGTCAGCAGCAATCCAATGAGTTAAAGCATCAGGACAACTTAAGGCGAATGCCAAATCACGTACAAAGGGGCGTTTGAAGCATAGCCAAGGTTGAGAGTTATCGGTGTCGATAGGGTATGTGGTCATAGACAGATAGCGCTAATACTGTTATTTGGCGATAGAAGAGAGCAGGGTTTTAAATATATATTATTTATATTAAAATTTTATTTATATAAATTTATTTTATACATTCACTATAGCAGTGTTAAGTATAACAATAGTAGACAAATAGATGTTGTTAGTTATCGAGTGCCATTATT
>NZ_JAGLBC010000131.1 GCF_018260395.1 Psychrobacter sp. | reverse complement strand
AACTGAGCAGTTGCACCATACAAAAATTGATCATGTGATCCAGCACCTACAGTTACTGATAACTGACTATTGTTGACATTAGTACCTTTCGTGAAAATTTGAATTACGCCGCCCATCGCATCAGCACCATAGATACTAGAACCAGAAGCACCATATAAAACCTCTATACGTTCAATCTGATCTGCAGGTAATAAACTTAACGCAGCTTGTCCGGTAGAAACTGAACTGGTACGAACGCCATCGATTAAAACTAAAATTTGTTTACTATCATAGCCACGAAGATAGAAATTACTATTGGTACCCATACCACCATTAGAGAAATAACTAAACCCTGGTAGTTTTTTAATGACGTCAATGACAGTCTGACCCTGATAGCGTTTCAAATCTTCACTATCAATGACTCGAATTTGAGCAATAGTATTGTTAACGGCAGTTGGCGTACGTGTTGCAGTAACCGTAATGGCTGGCAAGGTGACTCTAGGCATATCATTATCTACAACGCCTTCATCCTGAGCAGCCATAGCAGGCATACAGGTTAGGGCAGTTACCATCAGCCCAAAAGAGATTTTACTAACAGGATTGCGGTTAAATACTTCAAGCAGGCTTTTATATAGAGGATTATAAATAGTTTTCATGAGTTACCTAGTCTATCAACATTAGTTACACGGAGGAAATAATAGGGGTATTATCTCTTATATTTTGTAAAAATAAATATCTAATTAACGAATTCTACTCATGCTTTACTTAATATGGTTCAACATCTAAAAGCTGCCACCAAATTTTCAACCTCATACGATATTTAAGTTTGGAGTAAACTTAATATCAATAGGATATATAAGCTTTTACAACTTATAAGACTTGGTATACATGATAAAATTACCATCTTAAAAAATATAACTATTCTTATAGAAATAAAACTACTACGCGTTCCCTACTTTCAATATCTAAGAATTAGGCTGCAAAAAAATGTCTTTTAATATTCGCAATTTCTCTAATGCTAACGATTTCAAAAAAAGCTTTGGACCACAGACTTGGTTAAAAATATGGTTTGGACTGGTTTTAGCTTTAGTTATGAGCGTTACCAATAATGCAAATGCCGCACCAGAGCCATCAGCACTAACCAAAACTTCAGAGCAGGGAGACGTCGAAGAGATTGTTGATCCATTCGGCCGCCAAACCCCTCGAAGTGCAGTGCAAGGCTTTATTAAAGCATTAGGAGAAAATAATCTCTCATTAGCAGCTAATTATTTAAGTTTAAATGCTGGTCAGAATTCTATTGAATCGGTACGACAGCTTAAGTTGGCATTGGATACTGGAGGACGTCTTGACAATGAACTACAAATCAACAATACGCCTTCTGGAAACTTAGCAGATCAGTTGCCTCCTACATTAGAAAAAGTAGGCACTATTACTGCGCCAGACCAAGTTATTGATCTTGTATTGGTTAGAAAGACAGCCGAACATGGAGGTCAATATTGGCAAGTATCTAGTGAAACCTTAAAAGCTATTGAAGATTCAAATATAGCCGCCAAGCCTTCATTAATTGATAAATATACTTTAAAGCCTTTACAGGGTAAAATGATTAGTGGCTATAACCTTGCAGATATCTTTGCAGTATTAATATTGGCTTTAATCTGTGTTGCTGCTTCATATATTTTCTTCGCTATTCTTTATTTTGCGCTAAGCATTTATTATCCTAAAGTTCGTAAAAAGCCTTTACCAATAGACATGAAGTTTGTACTGCCTTTAGCATTGGTTCTGACTTCTCTGATCTTATATGAAGTTATGGTTTATGCTGGCGTCTCAGTAACTGTGCGTGAGCCAGTTAACCGGATCAAAGATATTATTGGTTGGTTTGCCTCAACTTGGTTATTACTAAGAATTGTCGATGCTATCTTTAGTAGGGCAGAGCGTCAAAGCTATAAGAAAAACCAAACAGAACGAGTTTCAATCTTAAGTCTATTACATAAGATAATTAAGACCTTGCTTTTGATATTAGCCTGTATCTTTATCTTTGGTAATCTAGGCTTTGATTTAACCACAGGAATTGCAGCACTGGGTGTTGGTGGATTGGCATTGGCCCTTGGTGCTCAAAAGATGATTGAAAACTTAGTGGGTAGTGTGGTCGTTGTCGCTGACCAACCCGTTCGAGTAGGAGATTATTGTAAATTTGGAGATTTAGAAGGCACAGTTGTTGACATAGGGATACGCTCAACAAGAATACGTACTTTAAATAGAACTATCGTGACCGTACCTAATGGTGAGTTTTCCTCAATGTCTATTGAGAACTTTGCTTCTAAAGATATGTTTCACTTTTCTCAAAATCTTTATATTAAGCGAAATGTTGATTCCGAAACTATTGAAAACTTTTTGGAAGGGATGAATAAGTTCTTAGATGAGCATGAATATACGAACTCTGAGTGGAATATGGTTAGAATTGCAGAACTACGGCAAGATTGTCTAATGATAGAGATTAGAGCCTATATGTATGCGAGTAATGGTCTAAAAGAATTTTATGAAATGCAATCTCAAATGATTATTCAAATATTAAAAGAGGTTGAGAAGTATCCGGTAGAGCATGCCCTAATTACTCAAAGAATGATTGTAGAGGCTTCTGATAAAGATAAATATAATGATAAAGTTGCTGCAGATTTTTAGATTAAAATAAAAAAGATAAGTCATTATAAATAAGTTTGAGAAAAAATAATGAAAACCACTATGTATAACATAGTGGTTTTTATATATTAGTATTCTGGCTCAAATAAGTTTAGCATTAACCTTATAATTCGTCTGACTTATTCTTTTTTAGTAAAACCAAAACTGCGCCATTGCCACCATCTTTTGGAGGGGCAGAACAAAAACCTAACACTTCAGGTAACTGACGTAACCAGCCATTTACACAGGTTTTAAGTACGGCATCTGAGCCTTTGCCATGTACAATCTTAACCACAGTTTCGTTCTTATTACGGGCTTGCGTAATCAATGTGGTTACTGCGTCTCGCGCCTCATCTATAGTTGCACCATGGATATCCACTGCATCATACCAACGTAATTTGCCTTGTTTAAGCTGGGTAAATACTTTGTTTTGAAGAGTTGCTGTTTTATAAACTAGATAAGACTCACCACTAACCGGATTCAATAGTGCCTGCATGTCTGATAAGCCAGCGCCAAGTTGCTCACTTTCTACACCTTGAGCGGCAGCACGTTTGGATAAAGTCGCTGCGTCTGGTTTAGTTGATTTCGGCTTGGATACATCGGACAACGTATTGTTATCTTTAATAGGCTGAACCCCTGACATTGCTTGAAGAAATAATACTTTTTCATTGTCAACATGTTCGCTATTGAGTTGTTTTACCGTCTTATCCACCTGCTTTTTGGTAGGCAATGAAACTGGATCAGTGGGCTTTTCATTCTGAGGATCATTGGGTGAAGGAGCACGTCCTTTACTTAGTTCGCCTTTTAGCTCTTTAAGCTGATCTTGCATTTCTTTTGAGAATAGAGAGTTTGACATAAATAATTACCGCTTGAATGTAATGAATATATAATTGCAATCTTGGAGATTTTAAAGTGAGTGCAATAAGTTAGCAAGTGCGTCACCTGGGTTTTCAGTTTTCATAAACTGCTCACCTATTAAGAAGCTATTGATCTGATTGGCTAACATAAGCTGCATATCTTCAATGCTATGTATACCGCTTTCCGTCACTAACAGCTTGGGACGTGTAGACTGCTTATCGATATAGGCTTTTAATCTTATCGTAGTTTCAAGATCAGTATTAAAAGTATTTAAATCTCTGTTATTAATACCGTAAATATTAAAATTTGACTCTGGTAATTTTAATGCACGCTCAAGCTCTTGCAGGGTATGCACCTCAATCAATACATCCATACCAAGCTCACAGGCTACTTTATGAAGCTCGTACATTACTGAATCTGCTAGGCAAGCAACGATTAGCAAAATGCAATCTGCGCCCATTAAGTAAGACTCATAGATTTGATAGCTATCAATCATGAAGTCTTTACGCAATATAGGCAAGTTACATGCAGCCTTTGCCAATTGTAGGTAATGATTATGACCTTGGAAATACTGTTCATCGGTTAGCACAGACAAACAAGCAGCACCGGCTTGTTCATACTGTTTAGCAGTTTTTTCTGGATCAAAATTTGGAGAAATAATGCCTTTAGAAGGCGATGCCTTTTTAACTTCAGCAATGATACCAGGAATTTTTGCATCCTGTTTTGCTATCAAAGCATTCGCAAACCCACGACGTGGCGCATTGCCTTGTTTTAACATGCTTTCGGCTTCCGCCTTTATGCTGCTAAAATCTTTATCTAACTTGGCTTTGGCAACTTCTAACTTTTTGGTATCAACAATTTTTTTTAAGATAGAAGGAATGGCATCTTGGGTCATAATTTACTCATATATTGCAGCTAAAAATTAAAGAAAATAAAATATCAAATAAGTATCAACTGATAAAAGCAATTTATCGAAGTTGATCATCATAGCGTTCAATTAGATAGCTCTTAATTCAGAATGATTGTGTGTCAGAATGATTGTGTGAAGGCTGCCAACTCTTTCATTTTTTGTAAGGCCTTACCGCTACGGATAATGTTTTGGGCTTGATTCACTCCATTAGGTAAGTTGCTGGCTAGACCTGCCACATATATAGCAGCACCAGCATTAAGCGCAATCATATCTCTAGCTTTTTCTACATTCTTTTGATTAATTTCATAATCATTAGTGTCTTCACCGGATAAGGCGGCTTGAATTAATTTTAAGCTTTGTTCAGATGAGGACACGTCTAATCCCACCAAAGTTTGCGAGTCAATACCGACATCTTCTGGAAATATATCATAAACGGTAACTTCGCCATTTTTTAACTCAGCAACCTTAGTGCTGGTAGCCAAACTAATTTCATCTAAACGATCTTTTGAGCCAACTACCATCACATGTTCAGCACCTAAGTTCTTTAGTACATATGCTAGTGGTTCACACATAGTATCTGTAAACACTCCAACCACTAAATTTTTCACCCCAGCTGGATTGGTTAAAGGGCCTAAAATATTGAAAATGGTACGAACTTTAAGGGCTCTTCTAACCGGAATAGCATACTTCATTGCAGTGTGATGATTTGGCGCAAACAAAAAGCCAAGGCTTTTTTCTTCAATACATTGTCTTGTCTGTTCAGGGGTGATATTCAAATTCAGACCAGCTTGTTCAAGTAAGTCAGAGCTGCCCGATTTTGAGGATACCCCGCGGTTACCATGTTTGGCTACGTTACATCCTGCAGCAGCTGCCACAAATGCAGAGGCAGTTGATACGTTAAATAAGTTACTACCGTCACCCCCTGTACCTACGATATCAACTAGATAAGGAGTGTTTTCTGTCTCAATTTTATGAGCATAATCTAACATTACACTGGCAGAAGCTGTAATTTCGTCAATGGACTCACTCTTCATGTTTAAACCAGTTAATAAAGCACCCATCATCGCATCTGAGCAGCGACCGTCCATAATAATGGTCATGATTTGAGACATTTCATGCTGAGTTAAATCAATTCTTCTTAAGATACGCGATAAAGCGGTGGTCAAAATGTCATGAATTTGATCATCAGATAAATGGGCAGTGGTTAACGTAGTATTTTGCATAGTTTTAAGACAACATTAATTAATAGGAAAAATTGATAATAGAAAAAAAAGATAATTAGTACGATAAATAGCGTATTAAACATATTGACTGTTTTTTTATTATACACATTAAGAACGAGGTTGTTAGTGACTTAATAGATGATGTTGGATTAAAAAATTGTTAAATAACTTTAGTCCATCTTGACTCAATATCGACTCAGGATGAAATTGTACCCCTTCAATAGGCAAAGACTTATGACGAATGCCCATAATTTCAAGATTAGAGTGGTTCTCAAGCTTGGGTTCTTGACGGCTCCAAGCGCTTATTTCAAGGCAATCTGGCAAAGAGTCTTTATCAATAATTAAAGAATGATAGCGTGTGAATTGAGTAGGGTTGTCTAGACCTTGAAACACCCCTTGTTGGTTGTGAAATACTTGAGACGTACGGCCGTGCATTACTAAGGGTGCCCGTACTATATCAGCACCAAATGACTGCGCAATGGCTTGATGACCTAGGCAAACACCCAATAGAGGAATTTTGTTAGCGAAATGATGAATACATTTTAGTGTCACCCCAGCTTTATTTGGCGTACCTGGTCCAGGTCCTAATACAATAGCGCTAGGATTGAGAGCTTCAATCTCGTGTAAGGTTAACCTATCATTTTCAACGACATTAACGTCTGCGCCTAATTGCTGTAAATACTGTACTATATTATAGGTAAAGCTATCATAATTGTCTAAGAGCAGAATCATAAACTGTTATCGCCAACTAAGCTTATTATTTCTTTTTAAGCTAAGGGTTATTTGTGAAAAGGTAAAATTCAATAGTATACTTATTATACGTTAGTTATGGCACTATTGAGAATCAAGAGAGTTATATCGCATGAAGT
>NZ_JAGLBC010000130.1 GCF_018260395.1 Psychrobacter sp. | reverse complement strand
TATGAAAGATAATGGCGAAAGTAAAGCAATATTTTACTATCTCAAATGCAATTATAAATAAATTGAAATAGGTTAATTATAGAGTTTTTAAATATAATTCCTTATAGACTGCATCAATCAAGATTACTAGCAAAACTTATCTTATTACATCTTGTTAATAACAATGTTTGTAAATAGTCATAAAACTTTAAAATTGAATTTATTAGCATATGTTAATATAAGTCATACCAATATAAGTCTTACCGATTTAGTTATAAGTAGCTAGTTATAAGTAATTAGTACAAAGTTAGAAATATTTCTACACTAAATTAATCATTGATATTATTTAAAATACCTCCATAATATTAGTTAAGTGAATAAGTGTTTACTGAATTCAAGTTTTGTATAGTTTCAGTCATTAATACCAGCAAGTATTGCCCAATAAGGTGTCACTACAATAAGCGGTAACTCAGAATAAGCGGTAACAGAGAAGTTATGCCAACAAGTCTACGATACCTCGTTTATGCCATAGGTTTAGTTTGTTAAAGAAAACTTTGAATATCAAGATTTTTTAATTTTATTCTAAGGTTTTTTTTAGAAGCGATTTAAGCTTATAGCTAAGTCAACGAAGGTAAGGAGAACATCGATGAAGTTTAATAAATTACTATTACCCCTGTTGACTGGTCTAGCGCTAACCAGTATTCCAACATTGAGTAACGCCGGTGTTGCAGAGCGCTATGATGCCAGCTGTGCCACTTGCCATTCTAGTGGCGCATTCAATGCGCCTCAAAAAGGTGATGCTCCATATTGGAACAAATTAAAAACTGAAAAAGGCATGCCAGCTTTGGTAAAGTCAGTCAAATTAGGTGGTAAACAGATGCCAGCTGGCGGGTTATGTGCGGATTGTAAAACCAGTCAGGACTATGCTGAGTTAATTGACTATATGTCTAAATAGCAATTACATTTTAAAAAATTGCACTTTCTTTCCTTAAAAAAAATTTTTTAATAATGCATTAATTATCTATCATTTATGCCTCATTTGATTATGTAACAAACTTAATTTATAACCCTAAAACCCTGATTAAATCAGGGTTTTAGCATTTATAAGCTAGCTTAAGTACAGTTTATTACTACATACTGACTAATATGTCACGGATAGGTAGCTATTTTTACAAAACTATTGATATAATAATGGCATTAATTAATCTATGTGAGTAGTTATAACTGAACCATGCGCTGATAGCTTTTCCATATTTTTGGATTAAGTGATACCTTATGTTTATTGTTTGACTATCATCGTATCAGCCTGAAAGTTATAGTTGCTTAGCTACCGCCTGAAAGACTTAGTAGGATTAGACTACAATGAAAAAATTGCTCGTTGCCACCAGCCTATGTGTTGCCAGTATCAGCGCCAGTGCAGCTATCACTGTACCTAAATACGATGCTGCAGCCGGTCAAAAAATTGTTGAAAACAACTGTGCTGCTTGTCATGGCATGATGGGGGTTAGTGTTGTTCCAACTCAGCCTAACCTTGCTGGTCAAAATGTCCGTTATCTTTTTAAACAGTTAAGAAACTTCAAAACTGGCTATCGTATCAACGGTATTATGCAAGCCCAAATTGCTAACTTAAATGAGCAAGATTTAGCGAACGTGGCTGGTTATTTTTCTGAGCAAAAACCTTGGGGTGCTTTCGCAGGTAATCCAGCCACTGCTGAAGAAGCAAGTCATTTATTCTTAGGCGGTGATAAAAAGCGTGGTGTGATTGCTTGTTCAGGCTGTCATGATCCTAAAGGAGCTGGTAATGCATACGCTGCCTTCCCACGTATTGGTGGACAACATGCCGAATACCTAGGCATACAGCTAAAAAGATTCCGTGCTGCAGGACGCGATGATGATGTTCCTAAAGATCAAAAGCGTTTCAATGACGGTGCTAAAGAAGGCGATAAAGGTATGATGCAAGTGGTTGCGTCTAAACTTAGCGATCGTGATATCAAGATTTTATCGCAATTTGTTAGTGCAGTTCATTAATTTAATGGCTTAGTTAGGTTTTCAAGCTTAATCATTATAACTGTATTATGATAACTGTTAAATCGACTATCATTAATGCAGCTGAAGAAATTTTATAAGTACAAACCCCGTTCTTCGGGGTTTTTGTTTATTATATAATTAAAATTTTAATAGCGCCTAAATGAGTCTTAGTCATTTAGAGTTGATAATATAGCCCAATATCTTTGAGATACTTGTATGACTTTGATTTGGCTATTCACCTTCAGTCAGATTGTCTTTTAACACAATTTTAAACCATGGATATCAGCATGCATAATCGTTTTGGCTCTTTACTTATTGCTGCATTATTACCATTACTTCTATTTAGATGGTTTGTTCCAACGCCTATCGGCCAAATTGATTTTTGGTTAATGTGGTTAGTGGCAATGGTGGTAGTAGGATTGCCTTTATTGTATGCCGAGATAGGTTTGGCTCATCGTAGCCAAAAAATACCGGCACAAGGGATTCAAGAACTAACTAGACAAGCGGACACAAGTACGGTATGGCGTAGTTTTGTATGGCTGACTGTTTTGCTATCTCTAGTTATCGCTGGAATAAGTATTGATGCGGTTAGTGCCAATCTATTACAAGCCTTACAAGAATTAGGGATATCTTTTGATGTACCACAATACGCTTTAGCCGTTATTATGGTAATCATCGCCGGTATGCTAAGTTTGCTTGGCGGCGGCACTTTGGCAGTGTCTGTGGCATTAATTGCAGTAGCCTTTGTGATGGCTGCTGTAAATAACCTATCATCTTTGGCACTTATCATGACTGAGCCAAGCTTAGGTGAGTGGGGCAGAGCAGTGGTACTTGCCTTGGTAAGCGTTGGCGTTGGGACAGGATTGTTCTGGTTTAATAATCCATTAGTAAGCCGTGACCTTAACCATAGTTCAGAAGTAGGGCGCAATACTCGTGAAATTGCTACAAAAACTGCACTGCCAATCTGGCTGACTCAGTTAGTCATCGGTAGCATGGCGTTAATCTTTACAACATCTACTTTCTCACCAATAACGGCAATTATCTATGCATTCGGGGTGTTAACGGCTTCTGCATTCTTTATACATTATGCCAGTAGTCAAATAGCCACCGTGTTCAAGCGTTTTGGGATTTGGATTGCAACTGTCATTAGCATGGTACTAACCGTATTAATGCTAGTATTAGCTACGCCTAAGGGCTTAACCATAGTTTTGGTCATTATTAGTATTATTAGCGCATTGATTTTAGCAATTTTTTCTGGCTGGAAGATGAAAATTAGTCATATGCGTAAATCACTAAATTTTGGCTCTGAAGGCATCTATAACATTTGGCGTGTCGCCATTCGGATTTTTGTACCTATTTTAATCATTGTTGCTGTGGCAGGATGGTTATTAGGATGATGGTAGCTAATATTATAGGTGGCGCTAATGATAAGCCTAAAATACCTATAAGTTTGGCTTATGCACCGTCGCCTACTAAAAGTGTTTACATCGAGATTGAAGTTTGCTCAGGCACTACGATATTGCAAGCATTACAGCAAGTGGGCTGGATGCACGAGTATCCCTTTTTAAAACAGTGGTGTGAACAACATAAAGATGCGGATCAAGTGGATAATAAAAGTTGGTTGGTAGGTATATTCTCTCAAAAAAAGCCATTAAATTATGTGCTAAAGGCTCATGATAGAATTGAGATATATAGGCCATTAACGATTGACCCAATGCGTAAGCGTAAGAAACGAGCGGTTACTCAATAGGGATTGTTATGATAGTTACGTATATAGGTATATAGGTATAAGAAATAAAATGTAAGGATAAAAATTGTGGTATCAACAGATGCCATCTACTGCCTTAAAGCTAGAATCGGTGGCGACCGCTATAATTAGAAAAATAGCTTTAATTCAAGAAAAGCAATTGCCCCTCTTTAAAGGTTAAAAGGGGCAGAGTTAAACAGCCTTGAAAATCTATCAATTGACTATTTAGTCATTGGTAGACTTTCAAGCCCTTCGACTTTTGTTACTATATCAGAGTTATCAAAATAAATGATAAGATGTTGACTGGCATTATTAATCACCTTTTTGCCTTCACGCTCACCATAAGTGCCTGGTGTATAATCGTAAATATAGTCCCAACGATTTGGAGCAAGGGTGTCACGCACATCAGGACTTCCGATTAAATATAAAACTTGATTTTTGCTCATACCCGGTTGAATTTGCTGCGCTTGCTTTTGTGTAATTGGTGTTCCTTGCGGCAAATCAATTTTATAAACACCAAAGATTGAACACGCAGATAAAGATAGCGTGGCGGCAATAGCAATTGGATAACATACAGTTTTTAATATATTCATAATTTCACGTTTTAGAATGACCTAATTTAACCATTAGACGAATATCCTAATGATTCAAGACAGTGATGAGAATTACCAAATTTCTGGTAATTATAAACCGACATTAAAGTTTTAGTAAGATAACTAAGTTAAAGTAGCTGAAGTAAAGTAGCTAAAATAAAATAGATAGTGATAAACCTAAATTGGATTAGCCAAACTTTGCTAGTTTTGATAAATGATACGTCAATTACTTGCAATTGCCTACCACTTACGACAGTATTTAATTAATTTTGCATAATTTAATAGCTTAGTGGTTCATAGTTAGTACTTAATCAGCTAGCAGTTCAGCAACATACCAGTTAATAGTCTAACACGGGTTTCACTCACAAATTATAAAGTTATAAGGATAGCAATGAAAATTACCAATCAAGAACTTCGTAAAGCCGGATTAAAAATTACTTTACCTCGTATAAAGATTCTTGAACTGTTAGAACGTTCAGAAAATCATCATATGAGCGCTGAAGAAGTTTATAAGGCTCTGATTGAGCAAGGAGAGGATGTAGGATTGGCAACTGTTTATCGAGTGCTGACCCAATTTGAGCAGGCAGGGATTGTTGAACGCCATAATTTTGAGAATAACTTATCTGTGTTCGAAATTACCCAAGACGAGCATCACGATCATATGGTATGTGATGTTTGCGGCAAGATTATTGAATTTCATAATTCTATTATCGAACAAGAACAACTTAAAGTTGCAGCAGAACAAGGGTTTAGATTATCGGGTCACTCCCTAGTACTTTATGGACTATGTGCAAATGAAGCCTGTCAGGATTCAGCTAGAAAAAATAATAAGCATGGCAATGTTTAATATGCGTTGTTTAACATGGCACTGGTTAACATAGTCAGCATTTAGTATATTTTAAAGACTCGTTTTAAAGCGAGTTTTTTAAGTGATTGATATTTTTTATCTTTCAATAATTCAAACTGATTAAGTCAATTAGTAAAAAGCTCAATCAAACTATTTGACTAGGTTCAATAAGCTTAAGCTCTACCAAGCGTTTAAAGCTTTGTTCAAAAGTAAACATACCTAAGTTATTACTAGTTTGAATCACAGAGTACATTTGAGCCAACTTGTTTTGACGGATTAAGTTACGAATTGCAGGGGTTGTGATCATTATTTCATGTGCCGCAATGCGACCTGAGTGGGGACGTTTAAGCAAAACTTGAGAAATGATAGCCTGTAAAGACTCAGACAACATGGCTCTAACCATCTCTTTTTCTGCAGCGGGGAAAACATCTATGATTCTATCTATGGTTTTTATTGCAGAATTAGTATGTAAGGTAGCAAATACCAAGTGACCTGTCTCAGCTGCTGTAAGCGCCAACCGAATACTACTCAAGTCTCTTAATTCTCCAATAACAATAACGTCTGGATCTTCTCTTAAAGCTGAGCGTAGAGCCATATTAAGCTCTAAAGTATGCAGATTTAGCTGGCGTTGATTGACCAAACTCAATTTTGAATCATAAATAAACTCTATAGGGTCTTCAATCGTTAAAATGTGAGCAGGTCTGCTGCTATTAATATAATCAATCAAAGCGGCTACTGTGGTAGATATGCCGCAGCCTGTAGGACCTGTTACCAGTACTAAGCCTTGTTTGAACTTGGCAATTTTCTCAAAGGTAGAAGATATAGTAGGAGCTGTATTGCCAGAGCTTGATAGAGTTGAGTTTTGTATTGCTTGTTCATTAAGATTTAAGTGTTGTAAATTAGGAACACTAGAGGGAATGGCCCTAAATACAGCGGCTGAACCTCTATTTTGAGTGAAGGCATTAATTCTGAAGCGACCAATATCTGGTAATGAGAATGCATAATCAATTTCAAAATTTTGCTGAAAAAGAACATATTGACTATTGGTCATGGTGCTAACAATATAATTATTAACTTGCGTTGGCTGTAAGGCGGCAATATCTAGTGGAACCATGTCTCCGTCTATTCGTAACATTGCTGGCATGCCTGCCGATAAATGTAAGTCTGAAGCTTGGCACTGATTGGCATAACTCAGTAGGTTTTAAATACTATTCAAGGTGACTACTTCCTTGTGTGGCCTATTTGTCACTAAATACATCCTTTTTAATGAATTAATAATGTCGTTAAAGATTATGTCGCAACTGGTATCATAACAAGTCTAT
>NZ_JAGLBC010000129.1 GCF_018260395.1 Psychrobacter sp. | reverse complement strand
TTGATTATATAGATCATTCACACGTTGCTCAGCCAATGCCTCGCTATTTTGGTCACCGGTTTTGACTAGAATATGACGAACTTTCCACTGTGGAATGATCATGTTTTCATTATTACGCTTATCTACTAATTTGACGACATCAATGCCCTCAGCAGTAACTTGTGGTGCAGTGACTTGCCCAACTTCTAAAGGCGTAATCTTTTGGGCGATTTCAGTGGGTAGGCCTGAAGCAGGGTGAAATCCCATATCTCCACCTTGAACAGGAGCGATATAGTTTTTAGCACTGCCGGTAGTTAACTGATTCAAAACAGATTGAGCGTCATCGCTGGTCTGTAATAACATTTGAGCTTGTTGCGCAATTTTCATTGCTGAGTTTTTTTCAGCTTCAGTAATTCGGTTATAGTCATCACTAAAGGGAACACGGATATGGATAGTACGGTACTCAGTGCTTTGAAGCTTTTGAGCTTCAGGAGATGCCAAAAAAGCATCGATATCGTGGTCTGTAATACGAACACGACTACTAACCTGACTTTGCTGCAAGGCTTTTAAAGACTCTTCTTCAATGACTTGCGCACGAACTGCAGCATAACGACCCGGTTGCTTGGCATCTAAAGTCTGCTGTAACTGAGTTAATGACGTTAAGCCTTGTGATTGTGCCAGACGTGATAAGCTCTCATTAACCGCATCAGGACTAGGTCTGACACCAGCTCTTTTTACCAGATCTAATTGCAAGTTACGCAAAATCAAACTGTTTAGCACATCATTCTGCAGTCGCTGAGGACTTGGTACGGCTTGTCCACTAGCTTGAATACGCGCTTGAGTAACTGCAATAGCAGAAGCTAACTCACTCTTTAGAATAGGGGTATCGTTAACAATTGCAATTATACCGTTGCTACTATCAAGTGCAGATATAGGCGCCTTAGCAGGGTCAACATTGGTGTTAACACTTAAACTATCTATATTGTTGCTAGCTGTTTTTTTGACTTGCGTTGACTTCACTGTATTGGCAGAGCCAGTTGCAGTTTTATCTGCAGCATAAGCTGTTAAGCTTAATGCACCCATTATGGTAGATAACAGTAAAGCCTCAGATAGTTTTTTTAGACTAAATTTTGACGCAGCAGAAACGTCGGTTTGAGAGCAAGAGTGCTGTACTTTATACTGCGATTCATGTTGCTTAATATTTAATGCTGTCATAAGTAGCCTGTTTTTACCTGAGAATTGGGATATAAAAAATTGCATATAACTTTAAGAAAATAATTATAAAGATGGCAAAAATATTAAATTTTTTTAGTTTGAAAATTTATAAGTCTATAGATTGGAACAAGCAAATATTTATAAGCTATATTAATGCAATGAGCCCCATAATTGGAAATCATTATGCATCCTAGTTTAATTTACTTTTTCTATAACTTACTTTTTCTATAACTTACTTTTTCCATAAATAATCAACTGGTTCAAAACCAAGAATCTTATTGTCTAAAAGTCTAGTTAAGCGACTTTTTTTATTGCCAAAACCATTGATTCTAAATTCTGCCATAACGGCGCGAGTTGGTTTGTCTTCTAAATTTAAATCATTATAGTAACTACGTCCATAAATTGAAAATCCGTAACAACAATCTTCATAGTCTATACCAACAGTAGAATCAATAAACTTATGATCTCGACTGTCAAATTGACCTTGACCTAAGAAGCGCCATTTATCATTAATAGGAATAATGGCCGAAGCAGTCAGGGCTGACAAAGCAGATTGATTGGTAATACGGTCTTGTTTACGTTCAATTACTCCAAGATTAATTAAACTGTTTGGGGTAGGGTTATATCGAACTTGACTAGAAATATAATTCAGTTCGTTTTTAGAGTTTAAAGCACCATTTAAATCAAACCAAATGTTGCGATAAGGTTGTATGCTTGAACGCCATGCCACACCCGTAGTATTAGTATCTAAAGTACCTTCGTCTGTTTCTAGTCCAACCTTAGATTTAGTTATAAAATATTGATCTCCAATACCCCCGTCAAATCGAGTAATACCCATAGAATCAATATAGCGATAATTGAGGCCCACTGCCACACTATTATTGTCTGCAATTCTATCATGACCTAAGAACCAGCTATCAGCGAATAATTGATCATAATCAAAGGATGCAAGCCGGGTATCAAAGTTGGGAATTGAGCTTTGCTTTTCGTATGGAGAATAGTTATATTTAATACGAGGCGACAATAACTGATAGCCACCCATACTATTGTCAAACCAACCAAAAGGTGAGCCAGAATTATAGAAGTTTAAGCCTGAATCAACACTAAAACTTGGTACAAAAGCTGACTGTACATTATCATTTTTAGCGATATTATTTTCGATACGACTTTCTTCGTCAAATGCAGTATATAAATGTTTCAGGCTGACTTTGGGTTTTACATAACCCCAAGTTTTTTCAATGGGGTAGGTGGCATTAATTTCATTGTAAAGTCGAACACCACTTTTTTCATTTTCTGAACCATCGTTAATAGACTTTTTAAAATAGGCGGAATCATGAGTCCCGCTAATATCAAATTTATCTAAAATATTGTCGAATTTTGGCAAACGATAGTCGATTGTTAACTGAGGTAGGCGTGAATAAGGTTTGTCTTTATCTGTAATTTTATTGCCATTGGCGTCTGTAGCTGCTAATGACTGGAACGTTTCTACCTTAAATTGAGCATCGACAAAATCATTATAATAATTGATTCGACCACGTCTAGGTAAGTTCAAACGGTTTTCAACCAATCCAAAGTCATCGAAGTCATTGATATAATCAGGATCTGAGACATGACTATAGACAGCATCAGCCGTTAATCTTGGAATGTTTTCAGAAGCCCACTGATGACGATAGAAAACTCCGGTGCGATCTTTATCGTCGTATTTTTTATCTCTTGGCATATAGGCGGTCGTCAATTCACCTTGACCATAATGATCAGTTAAATAACGCAGCTCACCGGTGAGCATTGGATTACGATTGGTATATAGATCTGTGGTAATGGTAGCATCATAATTAGGCGCAAAATTTAGATAATAAGGTACGCTTAGCTTCAAACCACTTTCGCTATCAATGCGAGCGCTTGGCGTTAATAAGCCACTACTACGTCGGTCATCTACAGGAAAATTAAAATAAGGCAGATATAATACCGGAACTTTTCCCAATCTAAAAGTTGCGTCATAAGCCTCACCGCGGCCACTTTCTGTATCAATGTCTATTTGTTGAGCTTCAATTTGCCATTTTCGATCAGTAGGGGGACAAGTTGAGAACATGACCTTTTCAAGCTCATAATGAGAGTCATCTGGTTTGTTCATTCTATGGGCGTAGCCATGAGCTTGCATCGGTACACTGGCAAAAGCCACATCATAAGCTGTGGCTTTATCACTTTTAGTGCTATAAGCAAGTTCATCTGCTACTGCAATCATACCTTGATTGATGCTGTTAGCGTTACTGTTACTTGATGTTTTATTAGGCTGTTTCAAGGCACTTGAGCCTGAGTCGGCTAATAGCACGCCACCTTTGGCACCAGCCAGCCCAGTGTTGAGATCTAATGCAATTTGATCAGCTGTAACTAGCTTACCATCTTGCATCATCTCAACATTACCTGCCAGCTCGACATAAGTATCGTTGTCATAATAGCCATAATCAGCCACTGCATGCAGAGGTAAACCATTCGCTATAGACAACCCATCTTGTTGTTGGGCGCGTTGTATAGCTTGTTTATAATTGGCATCGGCACCTGAAGTATTTGGGCTTACCCATACGCCTTCACAGCGATGAGCTGCCGCATTGTCTGACTTATAATTAAAGAGTGTAGGGGCTGCAACAGGAGCAAAAGTTTCAGCTTCAATAATATTGGTATTATCTACTAAATTGCCATTAGGACTGATACTGTTACCAAGATCTTCAGGTTGTAATTGATAAAATTGTGCTAAACGTTGTAAACTTTTTTGGACACTGTCATCTTCAAAGGAGGTCGCTAGAGTCTTGGAATCATCAATTCGTTGACTAATTTTAGAGCTTTGATGATCATTAGAAGAAGTAGATGCTTTAGATGATCTGCTAAAACCTTTACTAGGATTTGGATTGGTTGGCGCTCTTAGCTCAGTATTATTAGAACCAACACTATCTTCTTCTATAGTTGAAGATTGAGATACAGAAGTTGATAAAGGCTTGCTGCCACTATTATTAATTAGACTATCGTTTATTAAAGCGTCTTTAGTATCTAAATTGTTGTTATCTAAATCAGTGGTATCTAAATTATTAGTATCTAAATCTAAATACTCATCTTCAGGGTAACTTACCGAATTCTGAATCAAATTGGAATTGGCAATAGCAATTGAGGGCTGATTTGTATCCGGCTCAAAACCTACCGCTTGTAACGCATCTTGTTGAATATCGCTTAACGCTTCATCAGTAGTAGGTTTACTGCTATTTCCATTACTACTACTATTATTAAAAGACTCAGATGTCACATAATTTGTAGATGTGGCGGTTAATATTTTACTATTAGAATTATTAGCATCTAAGGTAGTAATATAATCTGTATTTTGTTTTTGGAGATCAGAGTTTAAAACATTCTTAGATTGCGTCGAATGTATAGATGACACTGTATTATCTTGAGGGCTAACAATAGCGCCATAAGCACTAGGTACACTAATAAGCAGCGGCAAGCTGATGACTAAACGACTTGTGTAATGCGGACGGCGTGATAAGTCACGGCAGGCACGCAATATGCTACGGTAGAGTTGCGAGTACAGCAAAGAATTACCTTATTGATTAAAAATTGATTAAAAAGTGTTTTGGTCTTACTATTTAAACCGTGTTCATAGAAAACAATGGTAACTATGAGTAGTAGCTACTAAGATTAAAGACTAACTAAAATAGTAAAATGAAAACAATATTGTATTTAAAAATATAGTATTCATATATATTGAATTACAAGATATTGTATCAAGCCTCATTGTCTTTTATTAGATAAATATTTACAACTTTATAAGCAAGTTAAATCACTATTATGCAAATAACTCACTAGAGTAGAGCCAAATGAGTATAAGCTATTATATAGGCTTGTGACGCTATAGTAATGATATAAATATGCTTTATCTTATCATAGTCAAAAAAAGACAATTCGGCTACACTATAGGTTTTAAATTAGATTTTGCATTGCAAAGATAGCATCTATAAACATAATTATATGTCTATTTTACCTGTATAGCTCATAACCGAACTGTTCAAAGTTTGTATGTTTATATATTTGTATAAACTAAGCTATCTAAAATCTTATACTGATGTTTAATAATACCTAGCTTCTTATAGCAAGCTTTAAACTAGTCTAAGAGCATAAGCCAAATAATATTTAGTTCTATATACATTCCACAACACCTTTATTCATTGCCATTGAGACCGTACCTATGACAGTAAGTTCTGTAGAAACTTATCATACCAAACAACGTTATAATCAGCTTTCGCAATTCATCAAAGCTACTTTCCCTAATCAATTAATTCGTATTGAGAGTTTACCAGGTGATGCCAGTTTTCGACGTTATCACCGAATCTATTTGGAAGGTCTTGATAACAATGGTAATGGCAATGATAAAGTACAGGTACAGGATATTGCACAATTAGACCCTATATTAGACCCCAGTTACATTGTAATGGATGCGCCCCCTCAACTTGAATCTATTGAAAGCTTTGTTCGTATCAATACTTTAATGATTTCGAAAATCAATGTACCTTCTTTATTTGCAGAAGATATGGACCAAGGGTTCTTGATATTACAAGATTTCGGTAGCATAGAGTTTGCTCACTTAATTGCAGAGGCGAAAGTTAAGCAGGATAGCGGTCGTATCAATGACTTATACCGCTGGGCGATTGACAGCTTAATCCATTTACAGGCGCTAGATATTGCAGAGGCGAAAAATAAATTTAATGTCCCTGACTATGATGCTGCAACTTTGCAACGTGAAATGGAGCTGTTTACTGAATGGTTTTTGCCTTATATCGATCAGCCATTAGACTCTGAAACAACAGCTATTTGGCAAAACTTTACCCATGCTTTGATTGAGCAGTTATTACAGCAGCCTCAAGTAGTGGTGCATAGAGATTATCACAGTCGCAATCTCATGCAGGATCAGTATCACATCAGAGAGCTTGGAGTCATTGATTTTCAAGATGCCTTAATCGGTAGTTATACCTATGATTTGGTATCGTTAGTTCGAGATGCTTATGTTGATTGGTCTGAGGCTGAAGTGGATAGTTGGATTGAATATTTTTGGCAACAATGCAAATCTTATAATAAGGCTACACCGGACAATCTTAAACAGTTTACTACTCAAGTTAATCTAATGGGCGTTCAGCGTCACCTGAAAGTATTGGGCATCTTTGTTAGACTGTCAGAGCGTGATGGTAAAACTCGTTATTTATCAGATATTCCTAAAGTTTGGCAAGATTTAATGGTTGAAATGATATGGCTAAATGAGCACGCTGATGAAAAAATAAAGACTTTTATTCAGCCAGCTTTACGGTGG
>NZ_JAGLBC010000128.1:2980-6554 GCF_018260395.1 Psychrobacter sp. | reverse complement strand
TCAATGTCCGTCTTAGTGAGGGCGTATTATAGAGACTTTATTCTTGGTGTCAATCGTTTATTTAAATTTTTTTAATCTTATTTATTTACTTCGCTTTTAGCGTTGTTGTTGATTATTTATTGCAAGAAAGATTACTTAGAATCGAATCTAACTAAAATCAACAACTCATAACTCATAACTCAATATAAATGAGACATTGAGCAAAAGCATCAGCATTATTATCGATTTTAATTAAGAACCACTCAGGATTTTATCGACTTGTTTCGATGTATTAGAGTTATTAACGGCTTACCTTAGCTTTAATCGTTGAGAAAATACCTGATAAGGCATAAATAATACCGATAGCTAAAATACCTACTGGAATGTCATAAAGTACAATAGCCATTATCAATACACCGATAATCAAAGCAACAAAAGGTACTTTTTTTCTATCAAACTCTTTAAAGCTATAGTATTTAATATTACTTACCATTAATAAACCACAGATAACCACCCAAATCGCAGCAATGATCTTAATTTGGGTATCATAAACACCTATCCAATGATTATGATCAATAGCGACCATAACCGAACTGGTTACCAGAATAGCTGCCAGTGGACTTGCTAAACCAACAAAAAACTTCTTATCTACTTCACCAATTTGTACATTAAAGCGGGCCAATCGAAATGCCGCACAGGCAGTGAACACAAACGCACAAGCGACGCCGATACGACCTAAAGGCTGTAACGCAAAGCTATAAATCAATATTGCGGGAGCCACCCCAAACGCAAGCATATCTGCCAAAGAGTCATACTGCTCACCAAACGGACTTTGAGCATTGAGCATACGTGCCACTCGCCCATCGGCTCCGTCTAAAATAGCCGATAAAAAGATAGCTAAGGAAGCTTTATAAAAATGACCCTGAGTACTCGATAGAATCGAAAAGAATCCAGACAATAATGAAAGAGTCGTAATTAAATTAGGGGCTAAATATACACCCTTACTAAGCACTGGCCTTCCATCTGCAACTTCATGTTCAATGACTTCAAAGGTCAAGCTGTCCAAACCCTCAATACTAGATTCGGTAGGCTTAACGTGTCTAGAATGATCAGCGCTTACGTTTTCTGGCTCTTTAGATTCTGACTCTCTAGATTCAGAGTTGGCGTTTTGTGGAGTCTTCATACTAAATCCTTCATTAATCAAAAGCTAAATTTTGCAAGAATAAGCACAATACGCTAGTTGATAAACAGTAAGCTAGTTTAGAAAAAGTAAGTTAGTTTAGAAACACTAAGTTAAATAACAATAATTATATAAACTGTTAACTTACTCACCAAATTACTCACCAACTAGCCAGCGAACACTTACCGCCTGACTCTGTGGTAACTCAGGCGCATCTTCAGGACGCATTAGTGGCTGAATGAAATTCAAAATCTCTCGAGCACTTTGATCAAACTTCCAAGGGGGATTGATAATAAGCATTCCGGTTCCATTAAGTCCGGCGGCAACATCATTTGGATAAATGTTTAATTCACATAAAAGTTGCTTACGAATACCAGTACGCTTCATTTTTTTATAAAAAAGCTCTACAGCCTCAATATTCTTGATTGGAAACCAAAGCGCATAAACACCTTGTGGCCATTTGGTCATGGTGGCTACTAATAACTCTACCAAACGGGTAAAATCTTTGTGCTCTTGCTCATAAGGAGGATCAATTAAAATCACACCACGACGTTCTATGGGAGGAATAACTGCAACTATACCTTCATAAGCATCACGGTTATGAATGCCAATGGGCAATTGGTACAACTGATAGTTTAACGCATCATACTCAGCGTTTTTATATTCGAATGCTTCTGCTCTAACTTTTACGTTTGGATGATTTTGGACATGATTGGCAATCCACCAAGGTGAGCCTGGATAAACGTGTTTATCATAAGTTTGACGAGCTTGATTAATATCATCAACATACTGACGAACAGCGTCTGGTGCTTCAGATAAATCTGCATCTAAAATCTTTAGTACACCTGCCTTGGCCTCATTCGTTTTGCGAGCTTCTTCACTACTCAAAGAATAGAGTCCTCGGCCGCCGTAAGCATCTAAAGCATAATAAGGTTTGCCCTTAGTGCTCATTTGATTTAGCAATTGTACCAGCAAAATATGTTTTGCAACGTCGGCAAAATTACCGGCGTGATAAGCGTGTTTGTAATTCATAATTTAACTTGTATTAGTATAGAAAGGTTTGTTTATAAAAATTAGTGCTATGGTAGCATAAGCTAGTTTAAAATAAGTACTTTAATGGTTAATAGTACTAATAGAGCATCAATATTGTTATTCAATTTATGCCATACTAAAATAGCAAATAACCGCTGAAAGCCACATTAATTCCACTAATTAACTTTTTTTGATTATCCATAGCTTCATTTAGTTAAGTCTATTTTGGGACTATTTAAGTCTATTTTGGGGCTATATTAAAATGAACAATAGAGATTTTACCAATGACAAATGTCGTTAATACGACCATAGAAATCAATTTATTACCTACTTCTCATAATCATCAAGATCCTATTACAGTTTCTATTCCTCCCCCTTTAAGACCAGAAGATTTGACGTCTTTTAAAATTCAAGCACAACAAGTCTTACAGTCATTGCCTCCTGACACCGATTTTAATGAACAACATAGCAAACTATTAGGATGGGACTTATCTAAAACTCAAAGGGCTTTAGACCAATCAGACTTTGAAGCAAATTGGGAAATAAGGATAAATGATGAAGTTTTAGATCGCTTCGTTAATAACGGATTTATAGTTTTTGATAATGTGTACCACCAAACGGCTTTATTGGCCTTGCAAGCAGAAAGTGGGTTTATTAACTACCGAGATGCGAAATTAACGGAAGGGGTACGTAAATCCGATATCCGAGGAGACCGCATCCGCTGGATAACTAAAGATTTTTTTGCTGGATATTACTATCTACAAAGCATTAATGAACTGGCTCACTTGCTAAATCGCGCATTGTTCGCCGGTATTCGACATAGTGAAGCGCATTACGCTTGCTATCCTCCTGGATTTGGCTATAAGTGGCATTCTGACAATCCAGTTGGGCGCCATGAACGGATTGTTTCTGCAGTATTCTATCTGAACGATGAGTGGAAACACGCAGACGGTGGACAACTTTCAATTATAGATGCCCATAATCAATGCCATCAATTATTGCCAAAAGCAAATCGCTTAGTAATTTTTGACAGTAACTTACGCCATCAAGTCGAGCTTGCGCATCGTCAACGTTATTCTATAGCTACTTGGTTACGCAGTGACGATTCCCTAATGATGCCTTAATGATGCGTTAAGAATGTATGCCCCTTTATACCAACTATATATACTGCTGTATCATGTTGCCCTTACTTTATAGATAACATGCTAAGCTAGATGCCTTATTTACCCTTTACTTGACAGGTTTTTCAACCATTATTTTTATATTTGAGGAAGTTATGAGTTCTAACGACACTACTGGGCAGAGTAATCCATTACAACAATCAAACCATCAATCAAATCATCAATCAAATCATCAATCAAATCATCAATCAAATCATCAATC
>NZ_JAGLBC010000128.1:1223-2880 GCF_018260395.1 Psychrobacter sp. | reverse complement strand
ATCAATCAAATCATCAATCAAATCATCAATCAAATCATCAATCAAATCATCAATCAAATCATCAATCCAATCATCAATCAAAAACTTTGGCACTAAGCATTGAGCTTATGCGCCGTGATTCCGTTACCCCAGATGATAAGCAATGCCAAGAAGTGTTAGTGGAACGTTTGAAACCGTTAAACTTTGATTGCCAATTTATGTATTTTGGCGATGAGCATGCCAGCGGAAGCAGTGCACAGGTAAAAAATCTTTGGGCAAGACGAGGCAGCTCTGATCCTGTCATTTGTTTTGCTGGTCATACCGATGTGGTGCCTACGGGTAATGTAGACAATTGGGCAATTCCCCCTTTTGAGCCGACTGTAAAAGATGGCTACCTTTGGGGTCGCGGAGCAGCCGATATGAAAACTGGGATTGCAGCTTTTACTGTGGCTGTCGAAAACTTTGTCAATAATCATCCCAATCATAACGGCTCAATAGCCATGTTGATTACCTCTGATGAAGAAGGCCCTTCTATAAATGGTACCGTAAAAGTAGTTGAAACCTTAGAGGCCCGTAATGAAAAAATCACTTATTGCTTAGTGGGTGAGCCTTCTAGCACCAATACTTTGGGTGATATTATTAAAAACGGTCGTCGTGGTTCTCTTGGTGGCATCTTAACGGTTACAGGTAAACAAGGTCATGTCGCCTACCCTCATTTGGCCATCAATCCCATTCATGTATTGATGCCTGCCCTAGCTGAGTTTAGCAATACCGAGTGGGACCAAGGAAATGACTTCTTCCCTGCAACTTCCATGCAGATATCAAATATAAATGGCGGTACTGGCGCCAATAACGTCATTCCCGAAACTGTTGAAGTGGTTTTTAACTTTAGATTTTCAACTGAAACCACCGAAGAAGAATTACGCACTAAGACTCATGAAATATTTGATAAGCATTTTTCCGATAATGAGGCTACCTATAAGATTGATTGGAAATTATCAGGTCATCCATTCTTGACTGCAGAAAGCAAATTGGTCGATGCGTGTAAGGTAGCCATTAAAGAAGTCACTGGTATCGATACCATACTATCCACTTCAGGTGGTACTTCTGATGGTCGCTTTATTGCCCCAACCGGTGCGCAAGTCGTTGAACTTGGGGTGCGTAATGCGACCATTCATCAGGTGGATGAAAAGGTAGAAATTGATGATATCGGTAAATTGGCGCAAATATATGAAAAGATGCTTGAAGCGCTGTTGTTGGATTAAACCCATTTTATTAGCGCTAAACCAATATTATCAATAACTTTATTTGGGAGTATGCTGTGAGAGTTGGAATTAAAACTATAATGCTGACCTCATTGGTTATTATCACTGCGCTATTAAGTGCTTGTAGCATTACATCGTATAACCAAGTAATGTCAGAGCCTATTGATAAGGTAGCCGAACAATCAAAATTACGTATTGATTGGACAACAATTGACGCCCACTCTGGTGTTCCCAAAGACAACTCGCCACGAGATATTGAATATCCAAATATTACTAAACAGATGGCTAAAGCTTCGAACATACCCGTTGCGGATATTTATCGCTTTCAGACCGTCTACGACTCTAAGAAAGCTAGCGAAGTTATTGATAAGATAAAAGCGCAACTCGGTCATAGCTATGTTGACTTGTATGTT
>NZ_JAGLBC010000128.1:0-1123 GCF_018260395.1 Psychrobacter sp. | reverse complement strand
TAGATGTTTATGATAGCGAAGAAGATATAGAACAAATTGATACCATCATCAAGAAATATGGTGGTGAAATGCAAGGTCTGGGTTATACCCCTATGGGATTTAAGATTTTAGCAGATGTGTATTTTGAAAATAAACTGTCTGAACTTGAACATAACCAACTTGAAGTGGAACTAAGTCAATTGACAGGCGTGAAATTTGAGGTTGACCAATCTAGCAGACTTATTCTTTAAACTTGCTTTATTTGTTCATTAAAACTAGTCGGTAAAACTTCAATTATACATATAAAGGTGGTATTACATGAAAACTACTCCTAACTTCATTGCTTATTTATTGGTAAGTACTGCATTGGTAAGTACTGCATTGGCAGGTACTGCAACGATATTAACAGGCTGTCAGTCCATAGCGCCGCAACATAGTCAAGTTGTAGAAAGCGCTAACCCCTCGAATTACAATAGTTTAAAAACCACCCCCACCATCGAAATTGATTGGTCTCAAATTGATAGTGGCCCTAAGGTTCTAAAGAATAATAGGCCTCGTGACATTATCTATCCACGTTCAACGATAGATCTTGCGAAAGCTGTGAATAGACCCGTCGCTGATATCTACAGACACCATACAGTATACGAGTCACCAGAGGTACAGCAGGTGCTTAATCAAATAAAGACGCAACTAGGTGATAGCTATGTGGACGTTTATGGCAATGCAGAAGGTATACCAAAATATTTTGTTGTTACTAGGCAGAATGTTGCGGCAGAGAGTTATGAATATGTAATCAAAACTGGCGAAGCCAAAGGCTTTAGTATAGATTTTGAAATACTACCTATAGCGGATAGAAACAAAAAAGCTTTGCTTGATGCATATGATAGCAATGAAGATAGGAAGCTAATCGAGGACACTGTTAGAAAGCATGGTGGTGAGTTACAAGGTATTGGCTATACTCCTATAGGTTTTACGGTAGTTGTAACAGTGTATTTTTCCAATGGGGATATATCAGATGAAAAACTTAGGCAATTAGAAAATGAATTGAAATATATGACGAAGGCTAACGTAACGGTTGAGCAAGCAAGATTCCGGGAGCCCATCCCGAATTCTGTGTAACTGCAATTTAGATTAAATGCTTACT
>NZ_JAGLBC010000014.1:6261-30971 GCF_018260395.1 Psychrobacter sp. | reverse complement strand
ATCAGGTGTTCTTTAATATTACGTAGCGTTGCACTTGGTGTGTTAATCTAAGTATGATAAAAGTTATGCAGTAAGAAAATTACTTTATTTACCTTTGTAAAAAATACTGGTGCCATAGCCTTTTATAAAAGATTAGGATATAAAGTTGTAGAAAAAGAAGAAGATTTCTTGTTACTTGCTTTGTCATTAAGCTAAAAATTTCACTATATATGTTAGATTAACAAGGCTGATAAAAAAACTTTAGATTCAGCTATCCAAAAAGCTGCTTGAGTATATATCTTACAAAGCTGAGTTCGACATAATAAAATTATAGAAAACCATTTTAATAGCAAAAATCTATTCATTATTAATAAGGATGATTATCAATGACTACGCATAGTCCTATAACATCAACCGTTGAATATAAAGGCAGTTTAAGAACACAGGCCTTACATTTGCAATCCAACAATAAAATTATTACGGATGCTCCAGTTGATAATCATGGAAAAGGCGAAGCATTTTCACCGACAGATTTGTTAGCAACTAGTTTAGCCAGTTGTATGCTGACCATTATTGGCATAAAAGCGGCAGATATGCATATTGACGTTATAGGTACCAAAGCCGAAGTAACTAAAACAATGGCTGCCGCTCCTCGCCGTGTCAGTCAAATTAACGTAGATATTTATTTCTCTATAGATCTTGATGAGCGCGCTAAAAATATATTAGAAGCAGCTGCTTATACTTGCCCAGTTGCCAAAAGTATTCATCCTGATATTGTGCAAGAGGTGACCTTTTACTATCCAGCTGAGGCTTAATATGAGTGTCAAGACGATATTAATTGTCGCCCACGCCCCATCACCAAACACCCAAAAGTTAGCACAAGCGGCTTTTAATGGCGCCAATCATCTTGACATCAATGTGAATGTTATTTTAAAAACACCGCAGAAAACGCAAGCTGAAGATGTGCTTGCTGCCGATGCCATTTTGATAGGCACGACTGAAAATTTAGCTTATATGGCAGGGCTCACCAAAGACTTCTTTGATCGTTGTTATTATCCCGTACTTGAAAAAAAGCAAGGGCTACCATTAGCGGTATATATCCGAGCTGGACAAGATGGCACAGGTACAAAACGAGCGTTAAAGGCGATAACCACTGGGTTACGTTGGGAGTGGGTACAAGATGCACTCATATTAAAGGGCGATTGGCAGGAAGCGTTTATTACTCAAGTAGAAGAACTTGCGATGACGTTGGCGGTTGGCGTAGAGGCAGGTATCTATTAATTTAAATGTATCGCTTATTAAAAGATTTTGCTTAAAGAGTTATTGTTAAAAAGATATTTAATAAAAAAACGCGATAAGGTGACTTATCGCGTTTATAGTTTAATAATAAAGGTATTTCGTTAATTTATCATAAATAATCTAATATCTTATGGCTTGATGGGTAAAATTTTTACCTTTTAATAAAACCTTCAAGATACGCCATTGGGTCATAGTTGGCACTTGGATTGAATGTGAAGTCAAAACCACTTTGGCTGTCAAGTGCGCCAACGCCAATAGTATTAGTAATACCACCTACATTAAGTTGACCATTATCGGTTTTGATACCAACCGGTGTGGTTTGTGTAGTCGTGGCATCACTATGATGAATGTCAATATCCGCTATAGGTTTAACCCCTGCAATCGTGCCGTTTTTGATATCTGAAATCAATTGAGAACCTGCATTCTCTGGCGTATAGTCAACCGGAAAACCCTGCGCCCCAATAGCGATATTCACATCAGTCTGATTGTTATGGCCTTGCAAAGTTTCGTTGTTCACATTGCCATTCACATTGCCTCTAATAGTACGTGTATTGAGACTGCTACCGGTCACATTAAGATCACCGCCTACGTTAAGATTGGCATCTTGGCTTATACTGACGGTAGCAGGGGTATGCGATAAGCTGTCACCAGTATTTACGCCAACACTGACACTGGCCGTTTTAGGAACAAGTACGTCGCCTTCTTTTTTAGCATTCAGGGTACCGCCAAGATCTACTGAAGTATGTTGATCAGTATTAACACCTGCATTAATATTTAAGTTGCCATTGGTATTAATAGTGGCGTTATCTGCCGTTACGTTTGCATGGCTGATATTCACGCCCGTATCGGCATTGATAGTTAGCTCGCCTGCGTTGACATCGCTGGTACCAGTACTTTGGCTTTGGCTAGTGCCTGCACCGATATTGCCGCCAAGCTCTAAGCTGCTGCCCCCTGAGCCAACTTTAACGCTGGCTTCAACCGCACCTGAACCACTATGCGCGGTACTGGTTGTACCAGCGATATTAGCAGTGTTGGTATCAATATTAAGCTTGTCAGTGGTGAGGTTGGTGCCTTGTACGTTGACCGTTCCATTAGTACCGCTTGTTGACAGGTTAACATTCCCTGCGGTAACGGTATTATTGACGCCCTCAAGTGATGAACCGTTATGCCCGTTTGCCCCAACAGACACACCGACGGAAGGTTGAGGAGTCGGTTTATCTAATGCCAGACCACCAACATTGACGCTAACATCAAAGCCACCGCCAGTGGCGTTGCTGGTATTATTAGATTGCACCAGGCTAACCTCTTTACCGGCATCTACATTTAAGCTACCAGGCGTAGTGATATTGCTTTGAGAAACGACCGTATCATCGCCATGGATGTTAACGTTTGCACCTTCAATTGTGGCAGGTTTGGCAGTGGTGGTACCGGCTTGCTCATGCTGGAAATTGGCTGATACGCCAACTGAACCTGTAGGGCTAGCGCCTTCAAGACCACCAAGTCCAAGATTAATGCTAGCCCCGCCAGTATTACTAGTGTTTTTAGTACTGTCATAGCCTGAAGCAAGTGTTACATCTTTACCAGACAGGTTCACATCGCCTGTTGCCTTGTAATGGGTGCCTTCATCGTTAAGGGCGTTTGTAGCTTGTTCGTTGATAGTGCCTGCGCTAATGGTTGTGCCTGAACCTTGAGTTTGTACGTTATTGTTACCAGAACCACTTGCACCAATATTAAGGCCAGCACTTAACCCTCCTTTATAATCTGCAGAAGCTGAAAGACCAATATTGACATCAACATTTGTATCAGATTTGGTCTGAGTCGCATGGGCTTGGTCATGAGTAATATTGGTCGCTTGCTCGCTAACTGTATCTTGTGCAGTAATATTTGTACCTGAATGATGAATGTCACTGTCTGCTTTGATAGTAACGTTTTGGCCGCTTAATTGACTCGCCACTGGGGTAGTTGTTTGATCAGATTTTTTTTGATTATTAACATCTAGTCCTAATCCAACGGTCACACCAGACGTATCAACGCTGCCTTTAAGACCTAAAAATACATCGGTATAGTCACTAGCAACAGTATGGCTGTTATCTTGAGCAGAGGTAGTGACATTATTACCGCTGATATTAAGATCATTTTCAGAGGTTACTTTACTGCCAGCAATATTAACATCACCGCCTTTTAGGGTAGTTGTTCCGCCAGAAACAAGAGAGCCTGATACGGTTTGAGTATTGTCAGTATCGACATCATGGGTAATACCCAATCCTAAACGCCAGTCAACTGACGCATCTTTTAAAGAAATCGATTTTGATTCATCTGACTTGGAGGCATCAACTTTTAGGGTGGAATTACTAGGAGTAGCTTCTTTTAATGTACTTGCATCAGGTTGAGCTGCATATAATGCTGTGGTTATAGGCTGTGCAACATTAGGTGATTTTGAAGTAGGTTCAGAAGCTTTAGCGTTAGTCAAATTAGTACCAGCCACTTTTGCATCAGCAGCATAGAGCGAAGGCTTTGTGATTATATCCGCAACGATACCAAGGGTGTCATGAACAGTAGTCACATCATGAATATCCTTAACACCGACTATATTAAGCTCTTTACCGGCTTCTAAATCAAGTAGTCCTGCTGCTTTCACTTGGCTACCGACAATATTGATATTTTGGTCAGTGACTAAGCCTAAATTGGTATAGGATTCTAAGACTGATTCATGATTTGTCTTATCAGTAGTGGTCGTAGTTAGAACATCGATAGGAATATCAAAAATTGTACCAGTACGATGAAGGTCTACATTGGTGGTAGTTTCGGTAGCGCCTTTGATATTAAAATCACCATGCGGAGAATTTAGATAAGCATTTTTAACAGCTAGTACGCGACTGCCAGTCAGGTTTAAGCCTTTGCCTGCATCAATGTATAACAAGTTGCTGGCTTGCACATCGGCACCGTTTTGCTTAATGATAGTGGTGTCATTATTGTCTGTTTGAGAGCCGAATAGCCCGCCCCAATAAGTTACTTTATGATCGATATTATGGGTGGCTTTGCTGGTTTCAGCGCTAAAAGACACCGTCCCAGGCGTTTTAAATCCCATGTCTTTCGCAACAATTTGCGCCCCTGCATACTCCTGATTACCACCGCTGGTCATCGCTGCTTTGTTCGCCAAAATGGCGGTCGGAATATAGTAATCTCTACTCGCTGATTCAGAGTCAACAACGCGTTTTAACGCAATGGTACCTAGTCTATTTTCAAAGGTAATATCGTGAAATTCATTGGCATTACCACCGGTTAACGCAATGCTATTGCCTGCGTTCAAACGTACCAAAGGGGCAACTATTTGCGAGGAATTACCGGTAATACTGCCAGTTTTAGCGTCTATATTGATATTATTACTGCGAATACTTGAACCATATAGCGCCGTTACTTTATCGGTATGAAATAAGGTTTCTTCTTTAAGTCCACCTTTTTGAGTATTGGTAGAGCGGTAGATGGTATTAATTGTTTTCTCACCGTTTAGACCTATATTATCGCCTTGAAGATTGACTTTATTAGCGACTATTTGGGTACCGTTGAGCGATAAGTTTTTTGTGGTTTGAATATCTACATTGTCAGCGCTAATGCGTGTTGGTAAATAGTGTTGACCGATTTGCAAAGTGGTCGAGGTAATCAGCGGAGAGTCTTTTTGACTGTATTGTTGTTCAAAGTTCTTAATGTTACCGTGCATATTAAGATTACCTGCACGGGCATTAAAATCTTTAGTATTAAACTCGACACCTTTCACATCCATAGTGGCACGATCATCGGTACTATGAAGTGTAATACGACCTGCTTGCATACTGCCTAAAAGATTACCATCTAGTACACTGTCGCTTTTTGTGGCAATAGAGGTTGCGCTTAAGCTACCGTCTGGATTAATACCGACTTTGTTTCGTCCCATCACCACATTGACATTATTCGCATTTTTTATCGATGCATCGGCATAAATTTGTGGGGCAATTAAATCAACCACTTTGGTATCATCAAATTGAACGCCACCGTAAATACGTAATCCGCGATCGTTTTTGGTATTATAGCCTGTCAGTTTGCCATTGGTAATTTCAGGCTTGGCGACCGCTAGGCTTACTCTTGGAGCATTTAAATACCCGCAGCCTTCACAGCTTATACCATTGGGGTTAGCAAGTACATAGTCCGCCGCCATACCAAAGACTTCTTGTTTGCCAAGTAGTAAAGAGGGTTTACGGCTAACCACTTCATTTAAAATAACGGTCGCTGCTTGATTTTTTAAATTAGCATTGGCACCTAAATTGCCCGCTAAAACAGATTGCCCGCTTTGAGTGGCATTATTAATAACCGCACCTGACTTTGAAACGTTAAATTGATCGTATTGGTTATGTGACAACCCTTGCGCATTTGGTGCATTAATATTCACCACTTCTACGCCATTTGACTGTTTTTGAACATTGACATTGCCCAGTGCTCGGATATCCGCCATCGCAGTACTTGAAAGTGATGCGATTGCCATAAATGCAGATATGCGTCCTGCTACAGATAATTTCATTGATTTCATCATGTACCCTTAATCATATAGTTAACAGCTGATTTAGTTATAAAATAGGTTTGAAATATCGAAAAAAAAAGACCCTTAATAGCGATATAAATAATTATAAAACTTTATAAATAAATGCACCTATCAGAAGAAGAATAAGCTAATTACAAAACATACATTTGATTGTTTTGACGCCAACTTTTACAGGTGAATATGGAGAACCTAAGAGAGAATAGCAGAAAAAAAACTATCGATATTTATTTTTTCTAATAATCTCAATTATTTATGAAGCTATTATTACCATTATAATAAGCTATTGCTGCTATATGTTAAGATAATAGTTATAAGCCCAATCGTACGATTGTACCTTTGTCATATATTTCTTAGATGATAAGACAATAGTTGTAAGTGATTGGTATTGTATCTTATCAACTAAGTGCAGTATTTGAACTTGCTTTTAGGGCAGATGATAAATATAAATTACACATAAAGTGAAAGATTTTTTTTATAGTTTTAATGTAGATTTAGTGATTTGTCGATGCTGAACCCAAATAAGCATTAAAAAGGCAATGACCCAGTAGGCAGCAAGGTGATAAAAATACACTTTTACTTCAGATAAAGATGCTCCCATCTGATTCAATTGCACTGAAGCATTCATTCCCGAAGTTGTTGGAAATAACCAACGCACGTATTGTAGCAGTTCTGGTAATTGGCTCACTGGCCAAGGATAGCCACTTAAGAAAAACATAGGCATTGAGCTGAAAATTAAAATCTGCATACTACGCTCACGTTCTCTAAACCATAAGCCGAGTAGACAGCCTAAAGTTGCTACAGTGGGAGAAAATAAAGCCATAAATAGCAAAGTACCAGGCATATTATGGCCTCTAGGATAGTTCTGAATCGAAAAGACCCAGCCATAATAAAAACAGCCCATGGTAAAACTAATTATTGATATGGCTAAAATTCGGCCTAACCAACCTGATACAGTAGCATTTTGTTTTTTATTTTCATACCAAGTGCCGATTAATAACGCAGTACTCATCAACAATGTTTGTTGTAGAATCAAAATAGCCACAGCAGGTACGACATAAGCGCCATAGCCTTCTGAACGGTTAAACATCGCATCAATGCGCAGAGGCACTGCCTGAGTACTCGTTTTGGCAGTTTGCATATAAGCGCCTTGAGCTACTGATCTTTTTACTTCAACTCCAGCAGAAACTGTACCTATCGCCTTAGAAAAGCCCAATTGAACTTGTTTATTAATCAAAAAATAGCTGTTATTCCCGAGTATCGAAACATGAGTTGGCTTGTTCGAAAAGACATCCTGTTCAAGCTTCCTAGGAATAATCAAATAACCCGCAATATCAGCTCGATACATGGCATTGATAGCCGCTTGTTCATCCGGATAATTAAACACTTGCAGGTTAGGACTGGCATCACTATAACGGGTAATGGTATCGGACAATTTTGTGTGGTCATAATCCACCACGCCCACAGGGATTTCTACTACTACTTCATTGCTATAAGGCCACGGGTAGAAGAAACCATAAATTATTGGGGCAATGATTAACATCAATATCACCCCTTTATCAGTAAAAATAGAGCCTAAAGTACCTAAAAATCCTTGTAAAAAAGAGCGGTGGGTCAAGTTACGTTTGTCCGTAAAATCCGAACTAGATTTCACTGAAATAGGGTCATTTTCAACAGTATTTATAGTGTTTAATAGATAAGCATGTTGCGTGTTGTCTTGGTCTTTGTCATGTATATTATCGGTCATTAACGAGCCCCCCATCGGTCAGGATTTTTAAAGGCTCTTAGGCACAATAATGCTGTGATAACTAGCGTTACCATCACCGCCACAATCATACCTATGACAGTCGGTATGGCTATTGAAGGGGGAGCACCCATTTGAAGTTGGGTTAAGTGTACCTTCAAATAATGGGTTAATGGTAAGGCTTGCGCCCATCGTTGAGCACCCTCACTCATTGACAGTAAGGGGAAGGCCACCCCTGCAAAAGCAAAGGAGGGAGCTGAAACAAACCCAGTGGTTGACAAGCCCATACGCAGTGAATAACTGGTCAGGGTAAATATAGCTCCTAACCAAAGTGATATCATTGTAAGTGCCACAAAAGCCACGAACACTAAGACCATAGCTATCCAATTGGTAGGGTGCACCGATACTGCCAAAGCTATCATTAATAGACCCCAGACCACATAAAATAACAATGCCCAAATCAGTTTGCCATTTAAGCCAATCACCAATGCCATAATCGAAACTTTAGTCGGCATACGTGGTTTGGCACTTTTATTAAAGTTTAAACGGTAACGGAAATAAGGGTTGTTTAAACTATAGGCAGCTTCGGTAACTGGGATAAATATCGCAGAAGTTAATGAGGTGTAATCCACAGGCTGTTGCCAACTTTCATGCAGATTTGAATGCAGATAAGCAAGTTTTTGTTCAGGCGGGATATGCTTAAGTTCTTTAAAGTCAGGATAGGGCATATCTAGATAAACCATGGTGTGATACCACTGTGAAAAGGTTTTATCCCTAATTTCACGGCCAATTGTGGTAGCACCAATCACCATCGCTAAAATATGCAACAAAGCAGGAATCACTGTCGAGGCTAAAAACTGCTGATAGTTGGCCCCTAAGTTAAATAAGCTGATACGCTCAATACCTATGGGTGAATAGCTTACTTTTGCTTGCTCTATATAACTGCCTTGTTTAACAGTACGCTTTATCTCAACCCCCGCTGAGACAGTGCCGATTACGGTTTGCACCCCTTTTTGAATAATACCGGAATGGGTGCCGAACTGAGCGTTGACTTTTAAAATAACTGGGGAGGGGGCTGCGCTATTAATTTGACTGGCAAAATCAGACGGTATGATAACTACAGCATATATTTTTTTGGACAATATAGCTTCGTTAGCTTGTCTCATATTAGGATAAATCTGTGCCACCTCTAAGTCTGGACTGGCATCTAGATAGCGAATCACAGTGCGAGAGTAGGGACTGTGACTTTGGTCAATGACTCCAATAGGAACATCGACAATATAGGGTTTCGAAAATATCCACCATATGCTTAAAATAGTCAATAAAGGGAGCCATAAAAGCATCATAAAATCCCATGCATTATGTTGCAAAAAGCGACCTTCATAACGGGCACTACGCAAAAACACAGACCACAATGAAGCCTTTCGATTGTCTTTATCACCAAATACAATCTTGGGCTTAACATTTAAATCACTGGGAGACTGGGACATAATCTAGGCTATCACTGGTGATTAATTAGCAACGTTGGCTCTTTTGTTCGAGGCGGCAGCATTGAGTTCTACTACCACACTCATGCCTGAGCGAATCTTAGGGTCCGCTTTGGTAGGACGGGCTTTCACTTCAAAGGTTCGAACATCAAGGTTATCTTGGGTATTGGTGGCACGCCAAGTGGCAAAATCTGATAAAGCAGCGGTATTAAACACCTTAAAAGTCATTTGATAAGATTGATCTGGAGAAGATAAAGCTGGAACCTTACCAACAAACTCCTTTCCAATGCTAAATTGGTTTAGCACATTTTCAGTCACATTAAGCACCACCCACTGATCGTTCGGGTCTACCAAGGTCATAATGGGAACGCCTTGACCAATAACTTCGCCTGGATTCACAATGACATCATCAACAATACCGGAGATAGGGCTCTTTAAGTTGGCTTCGTCTTGAGCCGCCTGTGCTTCTTGAATCTTGCCGTCTACTTGAGCAACTTGTGCTTTAGCAGCGTCTTTATCTTCTACACGCGTCCCTTCTTTTGCCAACTCATATTGTAGGCGCGCCGCATCGGCTTTGTCTTGATTAGCCTTATATTGGGTATAAGCTTCATCCCGCTTTTGACGGGCCATTAAGCCTTCTTGATAAAGACGATCAACTCGCTCATAGGTACTTTTAGCCAAATCAGCTGCAGCTTGGTTTGCTTGCCAGCCAGCCTGTGCTTGTCCAATTTCTTGAGGTCTAGCACCGTTTTCAGCTTTATCTAATTGGCTTTGAGCCATATCGCGTGCCGCTAAAGCTTGATTCATTTTGGCAGTTATTTCTGGAGAATCCATTTCAATAAGTTGCTGTCCTGCTTTGACTGTGTCGCCTTCAGTCACCATGATTTTTGAAATTCGTCCAGGAACTTTGGCAGCAATGGCCGAAGACTGCATCTCCATCTGACCTTGAATGATAAGCGGTTTTTCTGTGCTTTTTGAACTTTTGTTTAGCCCATAAATAATTAGCGCTATGACGCCTACAAGTACAACCGTTAGGATGATATTTCTAAGCATTACAGGGCTAGGCTTTTTTGTGGCATTCATGCATTTATCCTGGAAGATAAAAAATTGATAATAAGAAAGACAGGTAAATCAAAAACGACAGCTATCACGTTTCATCATGGACAGGCCAGATATTTTTAATAACTAACTAATATACAGTAGGGAGCCGAATATCAGCCACTGCCATGTATTCATTAAACGCTTCTGGTGTACCAATACTCTCCATTAATGCCGCTAAAGCTTGTACGTAATCATTGGCTGCTGCGGCTTGCTCGGTACGTGCTTGTAAATATTTGGTCTGTGCCGTTGTAACATCTAGGGCGGTATTGACGCCTTCTTTCATACCAAGTTGCTTATAGCGTAGTAACTCTTGAGACAATAGCACGTTGCTATTAAGAGACTGGAAACGCACCCGTGCATTTTCTACTGACTGCCAGTTTTTTTCTACTAGCAATAAGATGTTATCGCTGACGTCAATCTTAGCCAACTGTGCTTGGCGCATTTTGGCTTGACCTGAGGCCAGTTGAGAACTTTTATCTAATCCGCCCCATAGCTTCCAACTTGCTGAAACACCCGCAATCCAACTTGGGTCACTATCAAGTTGATGATAGCCAAATAATGACACTGTAGGTTTAAAACCAGTGTCCGATATATTGGTTAATGATTGTGCTTGTGCATATTTTGCGTCTACTTTTTTAAGGCCTGGGTGTTTTTTTAATGCCAAGTCTTGAAAGTACTGTAAAGAAGGTAATGGCTTCGATGAGACAAATAAAGGGGTAGTGGGCTTAATCGGCTTTGGAGCACGTAGTAGTCTTTGTAAGGCAGTCATTGCTAAATGTGCATCATTGCGTGCCTTAACTGCCTCACTTTCTGCTTCTGCTACAGCCGTTTTGGCTTCTAATCTTTCTACGCCTGAAATAAAGCCTTCTTCCAAATATCTTTGCGCCATGTGATCAGTTTCTTTCACGGTATTTAAGGCATCTTCTCGCAAATAAGCGGCGAGCATGGCCAATTGAGCGGTAAAATAGCGTTCAACCAGTGTGGTTTGTAAGTCATCTTTATCCAATAAGGCATCAGCTTGACTCTCTAAAGTTCTAGCATTTGCTAAATCGGTAACTGCATCGGTACGACCTGCAGTGTATAACGGCCATAACACGGCGACACCTGCAGAAGCTTTGTTTCCGTTACGTCTGATTTCATAATCATTAGGTATATTTTGATCAATAAGAGTAGGGACAATTGCTCCCGTAATAGGATCGATAATACCGCTATTAGCCGCTTGATTAACAGTGTCTGCAATACCCGCCTTTAAATCTGATAAATCTACATTTGCATCCAAATTATAATGATTAGCGCCAGCACGAAGGAAGACCAAAGGTTGCTTTAAGCCTTTGATAGCGTCAGCCTGAAGCTCATTAGCAGTAATACCTGCATTATTTCCGGCAAGTTTTGGTGACACCTGAATCAACACATTTTGAGCTTGTACTAAACTTAACTTCTCTGGTACATCAATTCTGTAGACATCGTCAATAGGTACACCAGTGGTCGGATCTATAATGCTCTGTAATGCGATAGGCTGAAAGCTACCCTTTTCAAGGTTTTGACTGATTTCAGCAATATTAACTGTTTTAGAGTCAGTAGCACTGTCAGGGACTTGTCTTTGGGAATATATATATTCATCGTTACTATTGCTAGCTGTTACATCTTCTGCAGCGTTGGCATTGACAGTCAGTAGGCTTAGTGACAAGCCCATAGCCCATCCAATTTGCCCCGTTATAGCGGATAACGATAGCATAGATGACAATGTAAGCGCACTGAACTTAAAGCGATAAACATTTGCAGATGGACAATTAACTTGTAAAGCACCTGAAGGCTCAACCAAAGTAGCCTGGGCATCAAGAGTCTTAGTGTGATTTAGCTTAAGTAATGACATATTGGCAACTGGCTATTATATATTTGAAGTTATAAGTATGGTTGATTAATGACCAACTAATGAATCGATTAATTGACCACTTGTTTAGTATAGAATAATAGCATCAAATTGAAAAATGTGGAGAGTAATTCATTAAAATAGATAATGGAATAAGAGGTAAATAAGGGTCTGGCTAAAACCAGTGGCTTAAACCATTGACTTAAACTAGTTCTATGGATTCTAAATCTATTTTAATCATTTACAAAATTGATTCATCGTAAAGTGGATTGAAAACTACAGTGATTAATTACAATAAATAATTGCAATGAATAAATAGGTGGTCCAGAACCCCTTACTTTAAGGACTTTACATTTGTATCATTTAATTAGTTGAGATTAACCTAATCTTTTATGAAATGTTAAAAGGTTTCCTATTGAAGGGGCGAAGGATTTTGAAGACAAGTAGCTTAAGAGACTAGTTGCTTAAAAGACAAGTTTCTAAAAAGACTAGTTGCTTAAAAGACTTGTTGTTTAAAATAATAGTTGCTTAATAAAAAAATGTTTAATAAATAATTTAATAAACTCCTAAGCCTTTTCAAGTTTAGGACGTGCTTTTTCAACGGCTGCTAATAGTGCTGCTTTAAATTCACCTGGAGCAAATCGTACCAATTGTGAATGAGCAGCACAGAAATTTCTAGTGTCTTGCCATTTATCAGCGATAGATTCTGCCCAGTCACAATAGTCTTGTCCAGCAGTAGGATGGTCTGTAAGCGCTTTTTTCGTCATAGGGTGTAGACTAAGCTCAGGCATAATGACATTCAGAATTTTTGCCGGAGGTGTCGAAAAGGTATCATCAACATGTAAGCTTTGGCTAGCAGGATGATAGGCAAGAAGTGAGCTGGCATGTACCATCTCATTGGGTGAAATATAATAAATTCCTAGAGGTATTGAAAACTGTAATTCAGGATAACGTTCAGTAACCGCCTTACTTTCCACCAATTCTTCGGCCCAATTGACTTCAGGTACTTTTTCTTTATGGCGTATGCTTCCATAATTTATAGCCTTAGGGAAATCCTTGGCCATTTGAGCACAATGAAGGGTATGAAAAGGGTGTAGATTTAAAATAGCTTCGACCTTTTCCCCGTTATTAGTAAGTGCCATTACTTCATCGCGTACCTCATCGCTCAAAGTATAACTGTCCAAAAATATAAATTTGCCAGACTCAAGTTGCACCAAAGAACATTGAGTGCCAACATCTATTAAGCCACCCAGTTTGAAAGAGCCTCGTATATTCCAAAACCCTGATCCTAAATCAATTATATTATGAGACATTTTTATTCCTTAATTTTTAATATATAGCTTGTGATGATATATAAATGCTTTAAATGTGTGATCATAAGCGATTGTATATGAATAAAATACTAAGAATATTATTATGACCTTTAACGACAATCTGATGTGTTATAAAAAGATATCAAATGTTAATTAATTTTAGATACAGCTGTAAAAGTCATCATAAACAAATCACACACTCAAGTTTAAAAATTATAGATTTAAAATTGCCTAGCAAAAAACACCGATAGCTGTGCTATTGACCAGCAAATTAGATAAGAGCTAAGGTACAAAAAGATCTTAAATACAATAATTGCTTAAATACATTTAGAGCTTAAATACATTTAGAGCTTAAATACATTTAGAGCTTAAATACAATAAATGCTTAATTGCAATCAGCTCAAATTGAAATTAATGAAAGGCTCAATTTTAGTTTGTCAAAAATAAACAATGGCTACAGCGCCACGGTTTAGCAACAGTTTCATTTAGTTGAAGCGGCGAAACTACTCTTCTAAGTTGTCTGCACACCTGGCATTGATAGCGGTTATCATAGACGTAACAGTAGTCTAAAATAGCAAACACTTCAATGACGTCAGGTAAATCAAATGATTGCATTAAACGGTTGATGTGTTTTGCCACATCATCATAATCTTTAGCCTGACACTGTTTCCAAAACATGCGACACATTAAACGCTGTCTTGAGGTCAAGGTAGGATCAAAATAAAATTCAAGAAACGTCATGCGAGTCCTTCTTCAATTAAGAAAATTTTCAAAAATCTGATAAGAATAAATTCTATTAAAAAACACATTCTAGCCAATACAAATAGCCAATCTGAATGATTTTTTGCAAGTATATAGATATGTGGAATATATCAGTTAGCAATGTCTAGTTAAATAATATTTAGAAAAATTAACTTGTTAGCCAAAAAAAGTAGGCATATAATAATGTTGAATGGTAAGTATTATTATTTGCATTTAAAAAAATTTGATTTAGCCCTTTATATCCCCTCATAGCTAACAAATTACTAGAGAACAACATGAAACAAGCTATATTAGACTCAGCAGCTCGTAGTCTTGAAGTCCCTATTATGAAAGCAAAAAGCCAAATATTATCTTTATTTGAGTTTGATAAAAATCAAACCGTTATAATTAAAGAGATAGTAGAAAACCCTCGATTTGGTGAGCTTGATGCTGTCATTACTCATCGATTAAAGGACTTAGGTTTTTTGCCAAACACTATGGTTCGTGTTGTGGCAAAAGGTTTATTTGGTAAACCTCCATATGCTGTGCAGCTGTCCTCAGGGGTTCAGTTTAGTCTTAGAATGGATGAGTTAAAAAAGATTCGTTGCCAAGCTTTGTAATCTGTCTTAATTATTTAAAGCAGCTTTTTTTGTTGTATATTTTCAATAAGGGGTTTCCCTTTTATGCCTTATCTTGCCACTGCTCTAACCTCTAATACTCTTTCTTCTACCCACCCATCTTCGATTACTCTTGCTTTAGTGGGTGCTCCTAACTGTGGTAAGACGGCGCTGTTTAATACGTTGACGGGCTCAAATGCTAAAGTAGCTAACTATTCAGGGGTTACGGTTGATAAACGCTCTGCTTCATTTATTGAGAATAGAGCAGTTAGAATATTGGATTTACCGGGTACTTATGGTCTGGCCACTACTAGCCCAGATGAAGAAGTTACTCGGAAAGTTTTGACTGGTGAGATGCCCAATGAGCCCACGCCTGATGGGATAATTATTGTTGCTGATGCTACTAACTTACGTATGTCATTAAGGATGATACTTGAGCTAAAAAGCTTAGGACTGCCGATGATAATTGCCTTGAATCTTAACGATGTAGCTGTTAGTCGAGGTATGAAGGTTGATGAAAAGGCTTTATCAGAAGAATTAGGCGTTCCAGTAGTAAAAACGGTTGCCATTAAACGCAATGCCAACCAGAAGTTAATGTCCGTGGTAAATGACTTTTTTAAAGAGCATAACGGTGAGTCACGGCCTGTTCGTTTTTCACAAACAGTTCGTGATTCGCAGGACTTGTATCGACAGGCTGATGAGATTATCCATCGTACAGTATCTATGTCGCCAACTATGCCTAAATGGCATGAACGCTTAGATTATTGGGCATTACATCCTGTGGTAGGTTTGGTTATATTATTCATTATTTTATTTGTAATTTTTCAAGCAGTATATGCTTGGGCAACGCCAATGATGGATGGTATTGAGAGCTTGGTCAATGCCTTTGGCGCAGTATTATCCAACTGGTTGCCTGAAGGTATTCTAAAAAGTTTGATTATAGATGGCATTATTGCTGGTGTAGGTAGTGTGGTGGTCTTTGTGCCACAGATTGCATTGTTGTTTTTATTCTTGTTGATGCTAGAGGACTCGGGCTATCTACCGCGAGCTGCTTTTTTACTCGATAATTTGTTGTCTAGAGTGGGGTTATCAGGTCGCTCATTTATCCCTTTGTTATCCGGATTTGCCTGTGCAGTTCCTGCTATCATGTCAACTCGTACCATTCCTAATCCTAAAGAGCGTCTGGTCGCCATTTCAGTACTACCGATGCTAACTTGCTCTGCAAGGCTACCGATTTATGCTTTAATTATTGCTGCGGTTGTACCGAATAAAACGGTTATGGGTATTTTCAATTTACAGGGAATGACACTATTTCTCTTGTACACCGCAGGTATGGTATCAGCTGCCATTATCTCTTGGATTATGACTAGATTTCACCGTGGCAGAGTAGAGCAGGTAAGCTTTCCTCTATTAATGGAGCTACCAACTTACCGTATGCCAAATGTCAAACACATTGCCACAGAGCTATGGACTAAGGTAAGGGCATTCTTAGTACAAGCTGGTACAGTGATTTTTGCGTTAACTGTCATACTTTGGTTTTTAGTTAGTTTCCCCGCGCCACCTGCTGGAGCAACGGATACTGCAATCAACTATAGCTTTGCAGGTATGTTGGGTTCAGTTATTGAACACGTTTTTCGTCCAATCGGTTTTACTTGGCAGATGTGTATTGCGTTAATACCTGGATTGGCTGCACGTGAAGTGGTTGTTGCTGCCTTAGGTACAGTTTATGCGGTTGGTGGTGCTAGTGAGGAGGTGGCCAGCCATACGCTGATTCCTATTATTCATGCGCAGTGGGGATTGGCTACAGCGTTATCCTTTTTAGTTTTCTATATTTATGCTCCTATGTGTTTGGCGACGTTGGCGGTTATCCGTCGTGAGACCAAGTCGATGAAGCAGACGGTATTAATTAGTGCTTATTTATTCGTGTTGGCGTATGTTATGGCTTGGATTACTTATCGTATTGCAGGCTCAATTTTTGGTTTTGGAGGATAAGCTATGAATTCATATATTCAGTATGCAATTGTTTTTCTTATTTTTGCTGTGGCACTATATTATGTGTGGACACGAGTATTATTTAAAAAGCCCTCTAAAGCTTCTAATTGTTCTACAGGCTGCGGCAAATGTGGCTAATAATTGCTAATCTTTAACTAAACATAGGTTTTAAAGAAACTTATTGTGTCATTTACATAGCATATCAGGAGTTAATCCGCAAAAGTTGATTAGTCAAGCCAAATTATCTTGGGTTATTTATTGAGGGTTGGTTATAGAGGGTGAGTTATAGGGTATGAGTTTGATAAGGTTAAATTAGCGAGTTTGAATTATGGTCATTTAACGCCTGATTCTGCTTATAACGTCTGATTCCGTTCATGCCTGATTCTCATAATGCTTGATGCTTCTAAAGCTTGATTTTGAAATCATTGTCTTATATTGTTTTGCGGATATTTATGTCTTCTCTTGCTTGTCTTTATTCTTTTCGTCGTTGTCCTTATGCCATGCGGGCTCGTTTAGGCTTATTATTTGCTGAACAACAGGTTGAGCTACGTGAAGTGGCATTAAAAAATAAGCCACCGCAACTGCTTGAAATCAGCCCCAAAGCAACTGTACCTGTATTGCAGCTAAATGATGGCACTGTGCTAGAAGAGAGTCGTGAAATTATGGACTGGGCACTGGCACAGAATGACCCTCATAATTTATTGAATGAGTCGATACGTCATGCTGCCAACTTGCTTATTGATGAAAACGACAATGAGTTTAAATATTGGTTAGATCGTTATAAATACGCTGACCGTTATTCTGAATTGACTGAAGCTAAGTATCGTCAAAAAGGGGAAGTATTTTTACAACAGTTAGAATCGTTACTCACTAAAAACACCTATCTACTTTGTAATTCAATAAGTGTAGCTGATATTGGTGTTATGCCTTTCGTACGTCAGTTTGCTCACGTTGATCGTGATGTCTTCTATAATCTGCCTTATCCCAATTTACAGCGCTGGCTAAATCAATGGCTGCAAGATTCTGTGTTTTTACAAGCCATGGCTAAATATTCGCCTTGGAAGGAGGGGGATTTTTTGATTTTTGGCAATTAGGTATTTACTGTCACCTAGCTTTCTTTTATAGATGTTAAGCTATAGTTGTTAAAGTATAAGTTTTAAACTATAGCTGTTAAAGTTAGAGCTGTCATTATTAGCATGAATCTACTGTTAATTTGACCCAGTCATTTAATTTATTGTAGAACCTAAAATGAAAACCAAAATACTAGGCAAGCTGACTCCCAAAAGCTATAAACCTTTACCATATTTTATTGAAAAAGTACCAGCAGGATTTCCGTCCCCTGCTGCGGGCTACGTTGAATCGAGTATCGATCTCAATGAGCTTTGTATCAATCATCCTAACGCCACCTTTTTGGTACGAGTTGGTGGGGTGTCTATGATTGATGCCGGTGTTTATCCTGAAGATTTGTTGGTAGTTGATCGAAGTTTAGAAGCGCAGCATTGCGATATCATTGTCTGTGCGATTAATGGTGAATTCACAGTAAAAGAGCTTTGCTTAGAGCCAACGCCTAAGCTAGTTGCTTATAACAAAGACTTTGAAGAGATCATCATTGACGATGAAATGGACTTTGAGGTATTTGGCGTCGTTATAAACATCATTCGAGAAATTAAACGAGGTCGTGGTCAAAATCGTCGATTTGACTTTTAAACTTATACCCCATTTGATAGTCAGTTTTTTAAAATTTGAGTATATCCAACCGATTAATACCTCAGTATTATAAATATACGACAAATAGTGTCGCTGACTCACTATAAACGTTAGGTCTAAGTCGCCTTTCTCTGTTATCTTTGAGCAATATTCATGACTACTATCATGGATATTGTATTTTCATTGCAAATCCACTTAACCTGAACCAGACTTACTGGGATAGTCCCATGTATGCCCTTATTGATTGTAATAGTTTTTATGCTTCTTGCGAGAAGCTCTTTAGACCGGACCTTAAACACAAACCTGTGGTAGTGTTGTCTAACAATGATGGCTGTGTTGTTGCACGATCAGCAGAGGCGAAAGCCTTAGGTATCAGGATGGGGGTGCCATTCTTTCAGGTCAAAGACTTCTGTAAGCAACACAACGTTGAGGTATTTAGCTCAAACTATGCGCTATATGCTGATATGTCGCATCGAGTAATGAGCACCTTGGAATCTTTGTGCCCCACAGTCGAAGTGTATTCTATAGATGAAGCGTTTTTGTATTTGGCTGATTATCCAGTGGCCATGCAGAATTTGGAAGCTTATGGCAAAAAGGTTAAACAGATTGTTGAGATGTACACCGGCATTGCCGTTGGTGTAGGTATTGGAAAAACTAAAACTTTGGCCAAGCTCGCCAATCACGCGGCAAAGAAGTATCCTGGCACAAGAGGGGTCTGCGTCTTAGAAAATGACCGCTGGATACGTCGTTTAATGCAAATTACCGATGTTGGAGAAATTTGGGGGGTGGGGCGCCGCTATAAAAAGCGACTAAGTGACCTCGGTATCGATACCGTCTATCAGCTGGCAATTTGTGAGCCGGGTAAAATTCGCCAACATTTTGGCGTGGTACTGGAGCGTACCTGTCTAGAACTAAATGGACAGTCATGTCTCGGTATCGAGCAGGTCGAACCTAAGCAACAAATCATCTCTTCACGCTCATTTTCGAATCGAATTACCTGCCAGCAAGACTTAGAGCAGGCTATTTGTGGTCATGCGTCAAAGGCTGCAAGTAAGCTACGCGTGCAACAAAGTGTCTGTAGTTTTATGACAGTCTTTGCCAAAAACAGCCCCTTTAGCGACACTGAGCGCTACACTCCAATATCTGGTCAATATCAATTTACCACGCCCACCGCCGATACTCGAGTAATGGTTGCTGCTGCGCGTGAGGTGCTCAATCATATTTACAAACAAGGCATTCGTTATGCTAAGGCTGGCGTGATGCTATCTGGTATTTGCCAACATGATGAGGTGCAGCTTGATTTGTTTGATGTGACTGGGCAAGATAAGGATTGTCATCTTGAAGAAAAGCAAACGGCGTTAATGGCCGTTATGGATGAGCTGAATAAGAAATTCAAGCAGGATCATTATCAGCAAAATGCCTTATTTATCGCCAGCGAGGGCATCAAAAAGGAACAGACGTGGCAGATGAATCGCAAACTGTTAAGTCCTTGTTATACCACACGATTAAAAGATTTGGTGGTGGTAAAGTAGAGGGTTTGTGACTTAAAGACTAAATAGCTTATTAAAATAACCGTCGCAATAATATCAAAGTTTAGTCAATCAATGGCTATTAACAATAATACCAAATAAAGAGAGGGTAATATGGGACAAGTGAATGACCGCTATAAAAGCCAAATTGAACATAGTGTCCTACTAAACGGTGATCCACTCGACAATCATAAACTAGTAGGAGATAGGATAATTATTAAGCCGCAAAGTTATTCTCGGCCTACGATTAGTGAAGATGAAAAGGATATTATACTCAAAGAGTTGGCAGAAGATCTAAAGCATTACGGCCTTACGGTTATACATTTAGATGAAAAGCTCATCAAGGTAGAAGCGGGTGACTTTGAGCTAATTGTACCCAAAAGTCTGGTAGTTCCCTACGATGATGCGATTTTCGCCAGTATCTTGAAGCAGCAGCAAGATCATTATAGTCGAAAAGCTGGTAGATAGTGGGTTGAGTGCTAACCAAGACGTCTAAGTTTATTTTGCTCAACCTATAGAATTATTAACTTCATGCATGGGGCAAGACTAAAAACATTTGGATAGCTTTGAAGACAGCATTGTTTGGTATCGCTATTGCTTTAAGTCTTGCTCCTATAGGAAGCCCCAACTTGAGATTGGGGCTTACTATTTACTATGCATGTATTAATGGGCATGTATTAATGGGCCTGTATTAATGTGTCTGTATTAATGTCCTAAAATTTTAGATAAAAATAACTGAGCACGGTCACTACGGGCGCCTTCAAAGAATTCGTCCTTACTACAATTCTCAACGATGTTACCTTCATCCATAAAGATTATTCGGTTAGCAACTTGACTAGCAAAACCCATTTCATGAGTGACACACATCATTGTCATCCCCTCTCTAGCCAGCTCTACCATAACGTCCAGTACTTCTTGAATCATCTCTGGATCCAATGCCGATGTCGGTTCATCAAATAACATACAGACAGGATCCATCGACAGTGCTCTGGCAATCGCTACCCTTTGCTGCTGTCCCCCTGATAATTCCGCAGGGTATTTATTGGCTTGGGCTGATAGACCCACTCGATCTAAATAAGCCAAACCTTTTTGCTGAGCTTCGCTTTCACTACGTCCCAACACTTTAATTTGCGCTACTGTTAAGTTTTGCATAATTGACAAGTGCGGAAACAATTCAAAGTGCTGAAACACCATACCCACGCTACTACGTAATTTAGGTAAGTCAGTTTTGGGGTCACCAACCGATATACCATTGACCGTAATATCCCCTTTTTGAAAAGGCTCTAGCGCATTAACGGTCTTAATTAAAGTAGACTTACCACTACCAGAAGGTCCGCAGACCACAACCACATCACCGCGGTGAACGTGTGCCGTACAGTCTTTTAAAACTTGGAAATCACCATACCATTTACTAACATCAGTCATTTTAATGACCATATCATCGCTGGCGTGACCTGTATTGGTAACTAATCCGCCAAATTTATTAATATATGAACTTTGGCTGTCTGATGATTTTGAAGTGACCCCTACTGTTGCTGAAGAGGGCGTTATTGTCATTTCTGAAATAGAACCAGAGTTTTTATCAAGTTTATTCATAGTCATATCCGTCGTCTTAAATCTATAATTCGGTAAGGTATCCGGCTAATCTTAAAGGAGGTATTTTTTCACGATATTGGGTATTTATTATTAGATCTTTAATCTTTGCTCTTAACCAATAGCTAATGTCAAATTGGCGATAAGCCTTAAAAACGCATGTTTTTTTGTAAGCGTTGAACGCCGATAGAAGCTATTAAACTAATAATAAAATAAACAGCCCCAGCGCCTAAAATATAGGGGGTTAAATAGCCCATTAATTCGCCACGCACATAAGCCGATCTAAAGAAGTCACTTAGACCTATGGCAAATACCAAAGTAGTGTCCTGAAATAAGATAATACACTGCTGAAGAATAAGCGGCGTCATCTTGCGAAAGGCTTGAGGTAAAATAATCAATCGCATGGTTTGGCTATAAGTCATTCCTAAAGCTTTCGCGGCATTGACCTGAGAGCTACCTATAGATTGTATGCCAGCTCGCACTACTTCTGAGAAGTAAGCCGCTTCAAAAACCATAAATGCCACAACACAAGAAGTGAAAGCAGTATCAAAGCTAATATATTGACCAGTAATGCCGTTATAAATCATAGGTACGGCAAAATAAAACCATAACAAGATTAGCAGTAGGGGCACAGAACGAAAAAAGTTCACATATAATTTAGCAGGCCATTCCAGTGCTTTGATGCCAGAAAGTCGCATCATTGCTAAAATAGTACCCAATGTCATACCGCCTACAATGGCTAGAAAAAGAACTTTGAGCGTGACTATCATGCCACTAATAAGGCTTGGGTATGCAGTGGTTAACTCGGTGATAAATGTACTCATTTTTTACCTCCTGCAATTAACCCTGGGACACGTAGTTTCTTCTCAATCAATCCCATGATAGCGATGAGCGATAAGTTAAATAACAGATAGATAATCGTGGCATAGGTATAGATTTCGATATTGTTTTGGGTGTATTCACTAATGGTTTTGGTTTGGCTGATAAGCTCCATGACGCCGACTAATGAGGCAATTGAAGCATTCTTATAACAGTTAGTCAGCTCAGAGCTTAATGGCGGTAAAATAACCCGAAACGCTTGAGGTAATAATACTTGGCGATAAGCTTGCGACGTTGTAAACCCTAAAGCATAAGCTGCGTTGTGTTGTCCGGCAGGTAATGATTCAATACCGGTGCGCACCTGTTCAGTAATACGTGCGGCGGTAAATAGCCCAAGGCCAATACTGGCGGATATCATGGCAGACATGTTAGGTGATAAGTCTTTATACCACCAATCTTGTAGAGCTGGCGTTAACCATTCTGGGGCGACATAAAACCAAAAGAATAATTGAACCAATAAGGGAATATTGCGGAAAAAGGTCACATATAAAGTACCAATGCTACGTGCAGTCTTGCTTGGTAACGTTCGCATAATACCTAATACGGTACCTAGGGATAAAGCCAATATCCAGGCAATAGTACCAATAAGTAATAGCCAACCAAGCCCAGATAACATCCAATATAAATAGATACCATCGCCAATGCCGGTAGACTCAAAGAGTACTCTCCAATTCCAGCTGTAATTCATTTGTGTTACCTCAGTCTTAATGCTTCTTTTATCACTTTATAAGCTATGCAAAATAACATGCCCATACTTCATTGATTGATGAAAAGTATAGGCATGATCTAACTATTGCGTAAAAGTAATAACGTTATTGATAGATTATTTAGCTGAAGCCTCTAAAGGTTGAGCACCATCATGCGGATTGGCAATTAACTGTTTCAGATTTTCAGACATTTCAAAATTCATATTTATGTTTTTTGGTGGGATAGGGGTCATAAACCATTTTTTATAAATATCATTAATTTCGCCTGAGGCATATACTTTTTTCAAGGCATCATCTACTACCGCTTTAAACTCAGGGTCATCTTTACGCATCATACAGCCATAAATTTCAAAAGACTGCGGCGTACCAACAATATGCCATTCTTCAGGATGTGCTGATTTGGCTTGTTCGCCCGCTAATAGGACGTCATCCATCATAAATGCATCTGCACGGCCATTTTCTAGCATTAAGAAAGCTTCACCATGATCTTTAGCAGAGATAATCTTGGCACCTAGTTTGTTATCATCGTTATATTTACGGATATAACGCTCTGACGTTGTACCTGCGGTAGTCACTAAAGTACGACCTTTTAGATCAGGAAAATCATTAATGCCTGAGTCTTTTTTAGTCAATAAACGAGTGCCAATTTCAAAGAAACCGGTTGAAAACGCAACTTGCTTTTGGCGTTCTTCATTATTGGTGGTTGAGCCACATTCAAAGTCGATAGTGCCATTTTGTACTAAAGGAATACGAGTTTGAGACGTAATAAGGTTATAACGGACCTTAAGATCTGGCATGGCTAATTTTTCTTTAACCGCATCGACAACTTTCATTTCAAGATCATGTGCATAACCTAATGGTTGATTAGGATTATCAGCGATATAAGAGAAAGGAATAGAGGAGTCACGAAAACCAACAACGATAGTGCCTGATTTTTTGATTTTATCAAGGGTGGCTGAACCGTCTGCCATTTGTTCGCTACCATTTGAGCCATCTGCATTGGCAGGCGCATCAGTGTTCGAAGATTGGTTGTTATTACATCCTGTAATTCCGAAAGCTAGTAGTGTAGCAAGCGACAACGTTTTGATTCTATAATCCATGTTAAATTCCTTTCTAAAATAAATGAGATTTTTCTTAAATATATCTTAGCCAATTTTATTAGCCTAAGATTAACATCATAAAACAAAATGTTAACATATTGGAAACTTTTTGAAATATTTATTTTTGGGTCAAGGTCAAAGCGGCGTTAAGTTACATCAATTGAGCCTAGACTGTCCAGAGTTATTTAATCTCTATTAGCTATATATTCTCTTAGATTATAAGATGTTAATAACCTTAGAATCAAAAGCTAAAATCACTCATATTCCTTATAAAATGCCGTTGAAAGACATTTAGCTAAATAATAAGTTTTTAATAATTGAATTACTATTAAAATGCTTTTCGACTAACTATCATAAAATACAGTAGTTAAATAAAATAAAGTTGTTAAATCACTCGCATTAATTTTTGGAGCCTAATCAGATGCAGTTGTTACTAAATTATATTGCTCAAATTGAAGAGAATGGTTCATTATAGCTAAGTA
>NZ_JAGLBC010000014.1:0-6161 GCF_018260395.1 Psychrobacter sp. | reverse complement strand
TTGTTACTAAATTATATTGCTCAAATTGAAGAGAATGGTTCATTATAGCTAAGTAAGTTAACTAACTTAATTTGGCAGTACTTTATTAGATGATATTTTATTAAGCAGTACTTTATTAGGCAGTGCATTATTAGACAGTTTTATTGTTAGAAGGTAATTTATTAGAAGGTAGTTTATTAAAAGCTACTTTAGAAGACGTTAATTCATTAGATGCTAAAAACTAAATAGATATTAAAAATAAACAGACAACATTTATAACTAGGAAACTATTATGACTACCAATCTTTCTACCAACCAATCATTACTTGAGCGTCGCAAAGCGGTCTTGCCAGCAGGGCTTGGCGTGGCATTTCCAATCTTTGCTGAAAAGGCGAAAAATTCGGAGATTTGGGATACAGATGGCAACCGTTATATTGACTTTGTGGGTGGTATTTCTGTGTTAAATACAGGACACAGTCATCCTAAAATTACCCAGCGGGTTCATGAGCAACTCGATAAGTTTACCCATACTGCAGCTCAAATGATTAATTATGAATGTTATGTGGAACTAGCAGAAAAACTATGCGAAAAAGCACCCATTAGTGGGGCTAAAAAGGCTTTTTTCTTAACGACGGGCGCAGAAGCTGTAGAAAACGCGGTCAAAATTGCAAGGGCTAAAACAGGTCGTCCGGGGATTATTTCATTTGTCGGTGGTTGGCATGGCCGCACTTTACTATGTATGGGTTTAACAGGCAAAGTATTGCCTTACAAAAAGAACTTTGGCCCGATGCCAGCTTCCATATTTCATGCGCTGTTTCCAGCCCCAGAGCTTAATGCAACTGAAGAACAAGCTTTACATAGTTTAGAAATGATTTTTCAAGCTGATATTGATCCCAGTGAAGTGGCTGCGATAATCATTGAGCCGATACAAGGGGAGGGCGGTTTTCATCAATTGACCCCTACATTTGCCAAAGCTTTACGAGATATCTGCGATCTATATGGCATTGTTTTGATATTTGATGAAGTGCAGTGTGGTTTTGCGCGTACAGGCACTTTATTCGCGACTGAACAACTCGGTGTAGAGCCTGACTTGATGACCAGTGCGAAGAGCCTAGCAGGTGGCTATCCTATATCGGCGGTGATAGGTCGAGCTGATATTATGGATGCACCGCAAATGGGCGGTCTAGGAGGTACTTATTCTGGTAATCCTCTTGGGTGTGTGGCGGCATTAGCCGTGATTGAAGTTATTGAAGAGGAGAATTTGCTGGCACGTAGTGTCGAGATTGGCGATAAAATTGCCTCGTTTTTAAAGGATTTGAATGTAAACTGTATTGCAAACATACGTTATAAAGGGGCTATGTTGGCCTTTGATTTAGTCAATAGTAATGGTGAGCCTGATATTGAAGCGACTCTGAATTTAAAGACTAAGGCTTTTGAGAATGGGCTTTTACTTGCCTCGTGTGGTATGTATGGCAATGCTATCAGAGTTATGGTGCCACTGACCGTTGAAGATAGCATTTTACAAGAAGGCTTGAAGATTATTAAAGATATTCTTGTGGAAAGCTAATATTTATTCAAAAGTAGTCTAAGTTGTAGAAATATATTGTTTAGAATAAATAAACCCCATAGATACTACGGGGTTTATTTGTTTAGATTTCAGTATTTAAGTTCAACTGGAATATATATTGAAGTATTAAACACGTTAAGGTTTATCTCGAATAAGTTTATAGTTTAGAAATTCAGTAATACCCAAATGACCCAACTCGCGACCAAAACCAGAACGTTTAACGCCGCCAAATGGCGTATTCGCTTCACTACCTGACGGTGCATTAATAGTCACCATACCGACTTCTAATTCATTTGCGATATGCATTGCCAAATTCTCATCTGTGGTTTGAATAGAAGCGCCCAAACCAAAGGGGACGTCGTTGGCAATTTTAATGGCATCTTCAACATCTTTGGCTTTATAAATAACTGCAACCGGTCCAAATAACTCTTCTTTATACACACTCATTGACGCATCGACATCGGTGAGCACAGCAGGTTTAAACCAAGCACCAGGTTTATCTTTATCAATACCGCCTTCTACCAAGACTGTTGCACCAGCATTGACTGCTTCGTCTAGCTGCTTTTGTAGGTTATCAGCGGCAGCTTTAGAGGATAGAGGCCCAATAAACGTTTTATCTTCAAGGGGATCACCCAAAGTCATTTTCTTAACTGCTGCGGTGAAACCATCAACGAAAGTATCATACACCGACTCAACAACTATCAAGCGTTTCGCTGCATTACATGCTTGCCCCGTATTGCCAAACCGACCTGAGATAGCACCCTTAATGGCCTGTTTAATATCGGCATCGTCGGTCACGATATAAGCATCTGATCCGCCCAGCTCCAATACCACCTTTTTAAGGGCTTTACCAGCTTCTTGTGCCACCGCTTTGCCAGCACGTTCAGAACCTGTTAAAGAAACCCCTTGAACTCGATCATCATGAATAATAGTTGATGCTTGATCATTGGTTGCATAAATGTTGTTATACACACCTTGAGGCACGCCTGCTTGTTGCATAAGATCAACAATTTTTTCAGCTGTATGCGGACACTGCGGCGCATGTTTTAAAAGAATGGTATTACCCGCCATCATATTAGGTGCTGCAAATCGTGCCACTTGATAGTGAGGATAGTTCCAAGGCATGATTCCTAGTAATACGCCAACAGGACGTTTTTCGACAATAGCCGATCCTGTCTTGACCTCTATGGTATTCGGTGCTAACAGCTTTTCAGCATTGTCTGCATAGTAACGATAAATATCTGCTACTAATTCAATTTCTCCTTTGCCTTGAGCAATCGGTTTACCCATTTCAGTGGCCATAATTTTGGCTAAAGCGTCTCTTTGTTCAAGATAGAGGTCTGCAACTTTATGCAATAATTGACTGCGCTCACTCAATGAAGTCTGACGCCAGCTTTGATAAGCAGTGTTTGCCTGTTCAATGGTTTGCTGTATTTCTTGGTCAGTTGCCGTAGGATAGGTGGCTTCCACTTGACCTGTAGCGGGATTAGTCACTTGATAGTCGCTCATGATAGCTCCAGAAGTTTTATTCTAATTAATGTTTAACTATACGGCTTAAAAGGCAACCTTAGTATATGTAATGTTTAGCATAAGTATTACGTTATGTTTTTTATTGAACCCGCTAAGTCATATACCTAATGTCATAATTTAACATTTTATAAGCCTAGCGTATTTTTAATGCGAATAAAGAGATTGTAAAAAATAATATTAAAAAACTAGCGCTAGTTGTTAGCGTAAGTTGTTAGCACTAGTTAGTGGCATTAATTTAATGCAATTAGCCTATAGACCCGTTTTATCCTTTAACGCATACCACCATGATCCCATCATAGAATAGGGCACTCGTAACGCTCGTCCACCTGGAAAAGGAATCCAAGGTATCTTGGCAAAAGCATCAAACTCCTTGGTATTACCATTTATAGCATCAGATAATATCTGACCAAATAGGTGCGATCCTGTGACCCCATGACCGCTATATCCATGCGCAAAATAAACACGGTCATGTAACTTACCCATTTGCGGCACGCGAGAAAAAGACAATGCAAAATTGCCGCTCCAAGCAAAGTCGATTTTGACATCGGCAAGCTCTGGGAATATTTTAACCATGTTGGGTCGTATCTTGGCAGTAATATCAGCAGGGTCTTGACCGCCATACACAGTGCCACCGCCAAATAACATACGTTTATCTGCTGATAGACGATAATAATCAAGAATATAACGCACATCTTCTACACAGACATCTGTCGGTATTAACTGATCAGCTAAAGCTCCCAATGGTTCAGTTGCTATGATTTGGGTAGAAACAGGCATAACACGATCGGTCAATTTTGGGACTACTTTATTGAGATAAGCATTGCCACACAGTACAGCTTGCTGGCAGGTAACAGAGCCATACTCAGTAATCACTTTAATGGCATCATCTCCATACTCTATATCCACCACCAAAGTATTTTCATAAATAATACCGCCCTGTTGCTCAACCGCTGCAGCTTCGCCAAGAGCAAGATTTAACGGGTGAATATGTCCCCCCGAATGATCAATCATACCGCCAATATAAGCATCAGTTTTTACGTGTGTTTGAATGCCTGCTTTATCTAACATTTCACGATCGTGCATGCCGTGACTTTCCCACAGCGCATGCGTCTCTTGTAAGTCTTGTAGCTGACTTTGATTAAAAGCGGCAAATATATTTTTCTGTTTTAAATCACATTTGATATGATAATCAGCGATAAAGCGGCGGATAATCTGGTTACCACGAGTTACCAATTGACCAACAAAATCGGCATTTTGTTGACCATAAGATTTCCTAATTTTTTGCAAACTGGCATTAAGACCATTAACAATCTGACCACCATTTCGACCTGACGCACCCCAGCCAATTTGTGCCCCTTCTAACACAACCACTTCATGACCTGTTTCAACCAAATGCAGGGCAGTAGATAGACCACTATAGCCACCACCTACCACACAGATCTCAGCTTGTATGTCATTTTGCAATTTTGGTCTATCGGGTTTAGGGTTGCGACTGGCAGCATAATAGCTATCAGGATATTGACCTTTGTTTGAATAGTGTTCAATATTGCGTTTATTATTTGAAGGTAACTCGGTTAAGTTAGTAGACATATTAGACATCCTGTAAATAGGTAAGATATTCTAAATTTGTGACTTGCTTAGCAAAACGTATGGCTTCTTGCTTTTTGACGGCGATTAACAGCTCAATCATTTCAGCAGGAAACAAGGACCCCACAACCTCGCTTCTTTCAAATTTGCGAATCGCAGAGAGCCAATCTAAAGGTAGATTTTTTAATTTAAGTTCACTATACGCAATGCTATTAATAGGCTCGGGTGCTTCTAGTTTATTTTCAATACCATAAAGTATGCCTGCCAATACAGCACTACAAACCAAATACGGATTGGCGTCAGCGCCTGACACACGGTGCTCAATACGACGCGCTTTGGAATCGCCGCCAGGTATACGGACAGCTGCCGTACGATTTTCATATCCCCAAGAGATATTATTTGGGGCAAGCGTTCCAGGGGCAAAACGGCGATATGAGTTGACGTGAGGGGCAAACAATAACGTACAATCTGACATGGTTTGAATCAGACCGGCTACCGCATGGCGTAACATATCCGAACCCTCGTCAGTACCGTCGTCAAATATGTTATTGCCGTCTTGATCCAATAAGCTACAGTGAACATGAAAGCCATTACCTGATTGCAGGCCAAAGGGTTTTGCCATAAAAGTAGCAGTAAGACCCATTCGCGTTGCAACCGATTTAACGACTTGTTTAAATAATACTGCATCATCGGCCGCTTTTAGAGGGTCATCAACATGAATCATATTGATCTCAAATTGACCGCAGCCATTTTCAGCCAAAGCGGCATCGACTGGTATATCAAGATTTCTGCACTGTGTATACACCTCATCTAAAAACTCATCGAACTGCAATAAGTCATTAATGCTCAATATGGATGTCTTATTGAGTCTTAAACCGTTTTTGGGACGAATAGGTGATTTTGGTGTCTGTCCTTCTGTGTAATCCACCAAATAAAACTCTAATTCGGTTGCCATAACGGGTGTCAAACCAAGTGCTTTAAATTTTTTGGAAATAAAATCTAAGACGTGTCTCGTATCGCCATAGTAAGGTTTATTGTCTTCGGTATATAACCAAACAGGTAGCATTGACGAAGGTTTATTGGTAGTGGTTATAGGATAAGGCGCACGGCCGGTGGGAAGCGCAATGGCATCAATATCGCCATTGGTTTGTGAGGAGTCAATGACATCAGCTCCCCATATATCGACACTTAAAATAGATAACGGCAGGCGAATACCGCCTTTTTCTACTTTATCGATTTGACTAAAGGGAATACGTTTACCCCGTAGTAAGCCGTTTATATCTCCCGCTGCAACATACACATATTCAGTGTTTAATGACGAATCGAATGATCGACTAGTTGAGTTCATATTATCCAATCCTTTAACTGTTGATGAAACTTTATAACTTTATTAGGTGATAAATGACATTCGGTAATACATTATATTGGGCGTTAAATGACAGTTATTAAATGACGGCTTTTTAAATGGATAGACGCATAATAAATGTCTTTTTTACTA
>NZ_JAGLBC010000013.1 GCF_018260395.1 Psychrobacter sp. | reverse complement strand
GAGGTAAAATCTAGATTCGGAGCCGTTGCACTTCGTAATTGAATCCAAGAACTTTATAAACAGGAAATTAAACATTCTAATTTTTATAGTTTTAAACAAGGTTTTATCAACTATTAATTTAAATTGATTAATATATCAATTAAATGACTTAAAAGAATTTTTTAACATTGTTTAATATATGTAAATCAAACTTATAAAACCAACATTTTACTATTATAAACTACTAGCCTATATAAAATAAGGAAATATAATTTTTATTTATAAGTTAAACTTAATAATATATTTTGTAAATCTGAGGTATTTAAATATTTAATGCTGTAATAATCATTTTTTATAACTTTAAATATCTATATTTTATGTACTTTTTTTAATTATTTTGTAAATTGTATTTCCCTTAAACCCTTTAAAATTAGGTTTTTACAATGTATTACGACTGTAAATAGCTACTTGTTTGAATAAATTAATACTAATATAATAAATTGCATATACATTTTATTAATCGTTGAGACTAATATTTAACGACTAAATTTAGTGTATATAAGCGTTAAGCTGTCCTTCACGTTATTAAAATTATGATAGCTTATACTTTTATTCACTATAAATATTATTATTTTAGTAAGATATTTAGGATTAACTAAACTATATAACAATCAAATAATATAATTAAATAAATTACAACTTCTAAGGAGCTTTTAATATGTCTAATAAACTAGAACTACTAACCTCACAAAACAGTCAACTGATTTTTATTGATCAACAACCTCAAATGGCGTTTGGCGTACAGTCTATTGATCGTCAAGTACTAAAAAACAATGTCATTGGTTTGGCCAAAGCTGCTAAAGCGTTCAATATTCCAACGACTATCACGACCGTCGAAACTGCTAGCTTTTCTGGGCATACCTTTCCTGAGTTATTAGCAGTACACCCAGAAAACAATCTTCTTGAGCGCTCTTCAATGAATTCTTGGGATGATCAAAACGTACGTGATGCTTTAGCTGAAAATGCAAAAAATGGTCGTAAAAAGGTTGTAGTATCTGGTCTATGGACTGAAGTTTGTAACTTATCTTTCGCATTATCATGCCTGCAAGATACAGATTATGAGATTTATATGGTAGCTGATGCCTCAGGCGGCACTACTGCTGAAGCACATCAATGGGCAATGGAGCGTATGATACAAGTTGGTGTCATCCCTGTAACTTGGCAACAAGTTATGCTTGAGTGGCAACGCGATTGGGCCAATAAAGCAACTTATGATGCTGTAATGGATATCGTTCGTGAGCATTCAGGAGCTTATGGCATGGGTGTGGATTATGCTTACACAATGGTTCATAAAGCGCAAGCTCGCCATGCTGCCTTTGGTAGCTTAGGTCCAAATCCTGCTGCTAAATAAACCAGTGCTAAAAATATGCTAAATTATGTACTAATACGCAATTAACCAGCAGTTCAATGATATTTAATAGGCTAACTGATTGTGTGGTTACCTTCAAAATCGTTAGCTGCTTATACAAGGGGTTAATCATAATGAGATATTTATATTATTTATTAATATTCTCTGCTTGATTAATCCCTTTTGTTTTATCCATTAGGGTATAAATCATGAGAATTTATATTGCATCTTTAATTGTTGGGATATTGGTTGGTGTGATTTATCACTTCGTCAATGTACGATCCCCCGCGCCACCAACTTGGGCATTGGTTGGTTTATTGGGTATGCTAATTGGCGAGCAAGCCATTCCATTGGTTAAAGAACATTTTTTTAATACATCTGCGCAAGTGCAACATGAGAGTGCACCGACTGGATCTGATAAATTATCTGATAATTAAATGTCAATCTTTTTTAGTTTCTTTCCAAATAGGTTTTTATGGTTCTTTTAAAACTTATGTTCGTTTATAAATTTGTTAGTTTGCTAATGCAGGCTCAAATCTTATGGGTTCACCCTGATTGACAATTTCTTCATTTTTGTCATGACATCATAATCATAACGACAATAGGAAAATAATATGAATACTCCTGATATTATTTATTACAACGGAAATATAACAACACTCGATACGAATAATCGCTCAGCAACCGCTGTGGCTATTAAAGATGGTCGTTTTATTAAGGTTGGCAATGACTCTGAAGTACTGGACTTAGCTGGCGATAACACCAAATCAATTAATCTTAAAGGCCGTAGTGTCCTTCCTGGATTAATGGATAATCACACTCATGTCATCCGTGGGGGTCTAAACTATAATATGGAACTGCGCTGGGACGGGGTTCGCTCTTTGGCAGATGCTATGGCAATGCTCAAGCAGCAAGTAGATAATACACCAGCGCCGCAATGGGTTCGGGTCGTAGGCGGATTTACCGAACATCAATTTGCTGAAAAACGGTTACCAACTATTGATGAAATAAATAAAGTTGCGCCAGACACCCCAGTATTTATTTTACACTTATATGATCGTGCATTATTAAATGCCGCGGCACTTCGTTCAGTCGGCTATACCAAAGATACGCCTGAGCCTCCAGGTGGCGAAATCCAACGTGATGTTAATGGCAACCCTACTGGTTTGCTACTTGCAAAACCAAATGCGTCTATCCTTTACGCGACGCTTGCTAAAGGGCCAAAACTACCCTTAGATTATCAACTAAACTCAACCCGTCATTTTATGCGTGAGTTAAATCGTTTGGGTGTTACCGGTATTATTGACGCTGGTGGTGGTTCTCAAAACTTCCCAGATGATTATGAAGTTGTTCAAAAACTTCATGATGAAAATCTATTAACCGTGCGCATGGCGTATAATTTATTTACCCAGAAGCCTAATGAAGAAAAAGAAGATTTTCTAAATTGGACAGCCACTACTACATACAAACAAGGTGATGACTATTTCCGTCACAATGGCGCTGGCGAGATGTTGGTGTTTTCTGCTGCTGACTTTGAAGATTTCCGTCAGCCACGTCCAGAGATGCCTGCGAACATGGAAGAGGATCTTGAAGAAGTCATTCGTATACTTGCTCAAAACAAATGGCCTTGGCGACTTCATGCGACGTATGATGAAACTATCGAGCGCGCACTCAATGTGTACGAAAAGGTCAGTAAAGAAATACCATTTGACGGTTTAAACTGGTTCTTTGACCATGCTGAAACCATTTCTCAGCGCAATATAGATCGTATTGCTGCTTTAGGGGGCGGTATTGCGGTACAACATCGCATGGCATATCAAGGCGAATATTTTGCTGAGCGTTATGGTACCGCTGCAGCCTCTAACACACCGCCTATCAAACAAATGCTAGACAGTGGTGTCAAAGTTTCAGCAGGTACAGATGCGACTCGTGTTGCCTCATATAACCCTTGGGTGTCTTTAAATTGGTTGATCAATGGCCAAACAGTAGGAGGCATGAAACTTTATGATCAAGATAACACGCTCGATCGTGAAACCGCTCTACGTATGTGGACTGAGAAAGTAGCCTGGTTTACCAACGAAGTAGGCAAACGCGGACGTATTGAAGAAGGTCATTTAGCAGACTTCATCGTACCTAACAAAGACTACTTTAAAGTACCCGATGAAGAAATCCCATTCCTGACCTCAGATTTAACTGTGGTTGGTGGTAAGCCTGTGTACGGCGCTGGTGAGTTCAAAGACTTTGATGCTCCAATTCCACCAGCTATGCCAGATTGGTCACCCGTTAATCAATTTGGAGGTTATGCGGCTTGGGCAGACCCTGAAGGTGCTGGTAAAAATTCCTTAGCGCCTATGCAAAATCAAGCCGTCATGGCATCTTCATGTGGCTGCTCGAGTGCTTGCAACCTACATGGTCATAACCATGCTAAAGCTTGGACTTCAAAAGCGCCAGTGTCAAATTTTAAAGACTTCTTTGGCGCGTTTGGGTGCTCTTGCTGGGCAGTATAGCCGGACAATACTTAGAAGTTTGAATTAAGAAGAATAGAATATATTAAATCTGAATAATTAAACTTAAAGTTTTCTAAAAACCGTTGAGACTCATGCTCAGCGGTTTTTTTACTTTTATGATTCAAGCCTTCTTAAAATCATTATTGCCTTTCATGTCTTATATTAACTAGGTTAACTAAAATTTTGTCATTATTCTAAAACTGTATGAGAAATCCTATTTCAAACGAATAATGTTTGCACATAGATTTTAGCCGTATTTTTCTTTAAACTTAATCGACTTAAAAACTAAACCTTTGTAAAGTAATTGTCTTCAATATTATAAAGTTTAGATCTTGATTGTTTAGACAAAAAAAGCTTTAACACTATTTGTAGACTATCGGAAATTTAATGACTCATCCAACGACTGAAAACCAAGACAAAGATCAGGATCAAAATCAGGATCAAAATCAAGTTCATAATCAAGTTAATAATCAAGTTAAAAATCATGCGCCCTTAAATAAAAGTGATGATAATGCCTCACGTCTACCTTTACTATTAGGAAGCATTCGAATTATCATGGTGAATACTACCCTGCCCGCTAATATTGGATCGGCTGCTCGCGCGATGTTGACAATGGGGTTAAAGGACTTGGTGGTGGTTAATCCAAAACATCCTATTGATGAGAAAAGTATTGCACATGCGGCAGGCGCTCAAAATGTGTTGGCAAACTGCCGTATTGTTGAATCATTAGAAGAGGCTATTAGCGACTGTCAGCTAGTTTTTGCGGCTAGCAGCCGCCAAAGACACATCCCTAGACCTGTCATAAACCCAACGGAGGCTGCCAAAATTATTAGCGCCCGTCCTATTACCCAAACTAAAGTTGCGGTATTATTTGGTCGTGAAGATCGGGGTCTCACCAATCAAGAATTATCCATGGCCGATTATCATATTCAAATAGACGCCAACCCAGAGTATCCAGTACTTAATGTAGCATCTGCCATTCAGGTTATATCAAGCTTCTTCTACAGCCATTTTTTGCAGCAAGTTAGTGCTGACTATAGCATTAAAACTCAGAATGATTATTTAGAGCAGAATCAAGTTACCTTAACTCAAAGACAAATTTGGGACATGCCAGCAATTAGCCAACACCAAAAAAGTCAGCTTCAAACCCGTATCATTGAATTAATGAACCGTTTACAATTAGTTGAAAGCACAGAAGCTGATAAACTAAGAGATCTTCCAAGCCGACTTTCACGTTTACTATCAAGATTACAATTAGATGAAAAAGAATATGAAATAGTAAGCTCAATTATTGCTAAGATTAAAAGAAAGCTATAACTTAAATCTTCAAATCTTGTTCAATCTATTTTAATATCTATTAATAAGCCCTATAACCTCATAAGCCATATAACCTTTTCAATTGATAATTAATAAGACATACTCATGAGACTAATTAAAGCCATTAAAAAAGCCAAGGCCTCATTACAAGAGGATATCGCCGCTGTATTTGAACGAGATCCAGCCGCGAGAAACAGCGTAGAAGTATTATTAACCTACCCAGGTATTCACGCCTTGATATTGCATAGAGGCGCCCACTATCTTTGGAACAAAGACTGTAAGTTTTCTGCGCGTGCTATCTCATACGGCTCACGTATGATTACAGGGATTGAGATACATCCAGCTGCTCAAATTGGACGACGATTCTTTATTGATCACGGTATGGGAGTGGTGATAGGAGAAACAGCTAAAATAGGCGATGATGTGACCCTATATCATGGCGTTACTTTAGGCGGAGTGTCTTTAGGACAAGGAAAACGTCATCCAACCTTAGATGACGGCGTTATTGTTGGCGCAGGCGCCAAGGTATTGGGACCATTCACAGTAGGCAAAAACGCAAAAATTGGCTCAAATGCTGTAGTGGTAAAAGAAGTTCCTGCTGACGCCACTATGGTAGGTAGTGCAGCAAGAATGATTACTGCTAATGTAGAGCCTGAGCCTATTTCAGAGAATCCACCTAAACAAACACAAAGTGAACCAGCTAAAGAGCCATCTTGTCCTTACAATAATAAATATTACAATCAGCTTAGTAGCAAAAGCTTATCAGAATCAGTTGACTTTAGCGCTTATGGGCTTGATCCCCAATCTGAGGATCCTGTAGCAGAAGCATTTAGAAAGGTGCTGAATCACATTCAGCAATCTGAAGCTCGCATTAATGAACTACAAAATGCACTGATCAAGCTTGACCCTACTTTCAAACCTAAAGATTTGAATAAGATTGCGGATGATGATCTTGAGATTATTAATAACTCAAATAGTTATTAAGACTAATATAGGTAGTGGTGTTATCAACTTAAAATAACTACACTAACTTGAAATAACTACACTAAGTTAAAATAACCATACGAATTTAAAATAACCATACTAAGTTATAATAACCAATTGTTCTCATGCAATTCGATTAATCCTACCCATTCATGATGTTTCAATGGGTAGCGCTCCTTGATAGCTATCAGCTCATTAGAGTCAGTTACAATTGCTAAAATGTCGATATCAATGATGACTACTCTATTTTTAGGTTGTGCCAAGTTTTGTATAATCTCATTAATTTCTAACTGATTAATTTTCTCAGCTTGATAAAAGTCTTGCTGTATTTGTTTTTCGATTACCTTACTGGATTTTACCAATTCACCTAAGCTTGGAGGATTTTGTTGATCGTTATGCAAACTATTTAGAATTAGATATCCACATTGATTGGTATAATCTGGTTTCGGTTTATCTGGCGTTGCCGTATAGTCAGGATTTGTGAATTCTGTTGACCAGTATGCTTGGTAGGCTATTGACTCAATAGAATCCCTAGCCTTATGCAGATGATAACTTGCCTGCTCATTACTACCTAATTCAACAATATAACCAATGGGACGGATTTGAGAAATTTCGACAAGAGATTGTATTTTAGAAATAATTTTACAATAAAAATCATGTTCTAGAGATGATGAGTTATTGAAATCGTTGTTTTGTTTTTTGCTTAGGCTATTTATATTACAATCTCTTTCAAAGCTATCTTTAGATAATTTTTTATTCGTCATAAATAGCCCATTCCATGCAGTGCAATATCCTTAAGTAATAACTTAAACGCAAAAAAGATTTGACATCTATTTTGGATTAAAAAATTTATTGATCAGATGATGCGATCCTAGTAATTTGCACCGCAACTAAATCTGCTTCTTTAATGGCATCAGGTTTAGCAACACTAACTTCGACTTCAGTGGTGTCATATTTATCCAAGATAAACTCTGCAATTAATTCAGCAAGTCGTTCTATGAGTAGCGCTTTGGTTTTTTGGCATAACTCGGTTATGTCATCACAAACTGCTTTATAATTAACGGCATCGTTGATGTCGTCAGATTTAGCTGCCTGACTGGTATCAGTTGCCATAGTTATATCTATTAATAAAGGCTGTTCAATAGCCCTTTCCCAGTCAAATACCCCTATCACAGCATTAACTTTTAAACCTTTAACTTTTACATAATCTACACTGCCTTCAGGTTTAATCATACAAGTTTACTCATTTATAAAAGGGGTTAAATACAACTTCTAATTTTTAAGGACTGGCTTTGTACTGAAGTTTTAAAATCAGTCAAAGCTGTGAATTAACTAATATCTGCTTCTTGAGTAATTTAGAGGGTCGATTTTGCCACAAATCAATACTAAATAAAAATAAACCAATCCAAATTAAACTAAATATCATTAACCTTTGAGCATCAAATGGTTCGTGATAATAAAAAACAGCCAATAGGAAAATCAGAGTTGGGGTCAAATAATTCATAAAACTTAATATGCTAAAGGCTACCATCTTAGTAGATTTGTTAAATAACAATAGCGGTATCAAAGTAATTGGACCGGCTAGCATTAAAAACCATATGTCACTACTAAACCAAAAAGATATAGAAGAGCTTGTCACTTTCGCAGTCATAAACCAATAAAGACAGATTGGCAGCAATAAGGCTGTTTCTAAAAATAAAGCGTCCAAAGCTTGTAGTGGCGTGCGTCGTTGCATCACGCCATAGACACTAAATGTCAGCGATAGGACTAAAGATACCCATGGTAGACTGCCTAACATATAAACTTGAATAAGTACTGAAGCAATTGCAAAGCCTACCGCAGTCCATTGCAAAGGCCGTAATTTTTCTTGTAAAAAGACTAATGACAATAAAATACCAATCAACGGACTGATAAAGTATCCCAAACTGGCTTCTAAAATTTGATTGGCATTTACCGCCCACACGTAAGTCAACCAATTGGCAGCAATGATAAGACTTGATATAAAAGTTATGACTATAAGACTTGGATTGGCTTTAACGGTAGTAATCCATTTCCAGCGTTTGGTTAAGATTAAAACAACACTAAGACAAACAAAAGTCCATACAATACGGTGACCTATAATTTCAACAGCATTGTAATTGCTAAGTTGCTTGAAGTAAAAAGGGAAACTACCCCATATTAAAAAAGCGACCAGAGCAGTAACAATACCCTTAGAAGTGGTTTGCACAATTGGCGTTTTAGAAGTGGCGGGTACAATGTTTTCAGAACGAAGGGATGACATATAAACAATCCGAAAAAAACTTACACAATGAATATGGGCAGGTTTACTTTTGATTTTATGGCAATTTGATTTTTATGGCTATTAGTAAGCTATTATATATCCTTAACCTTAACAAATGTATAATATATTGAATGTAATAAAGCATAACCATCCTAGTTGTAGGGTGGCTCTGCTTTTTTTAGATACAATAAACTTTAATAAGTTTAAATTTTCAAATCATCTTGGGAATCAGTATTGAAATCAATATAAAATCAATTTTATAAACAAACTTTATAAACATTAAGCTAATTTAGTTAAGCTGATTTAACGGCGATATTCATACCAATTGAATTACACAGTTCAGCAAATCCTGGGAAACTGGTATTGACGGTTTCAACACCTTCAATTTTAATAGTGTCATTTGCTCTTAAACTTGCTATAGAAAAGCTCATGGCTATACGGTGATCATGATGAGAATATATCTCGCCGCCGCCAAATACTGCCTCTGACTCACTGTTATCTCCCTTCCCTTCAATAATAATACCATCTTCAGTTACTGTGCAATTTACCCCCAATTGAATCAATCCTTCAGCCATGACTGCTATACGGTCAGACTCTTTAATACGTAACTCTTTTGCACCTGTCAGAACCGTTTGACCTTGCGCACAACTAGCGGCAATAAATAAAACTGGGAACTCGTCAATTGCTAAAGGTACAAACTCCTCTGGAATTTGAATGCCTTTAAGAGTCGCAGATTTTATAGTGATATCAGCAACCGGTTCATTTCCAACGTAGGTTTCATTGCTTATGGTGATATTAGCATTCATAAGCTTTAAGATATCTATTACACCCGTACGGGTTGGGTTCATACCTACTTTATTTATAGTAATTTCACTGTCTTTAGCAATTGACGCTGCTACCATAAAAAAGGCGGCTGACGAGATATCAGCTGGCACCGCTATATTGCAAGCTGTCATTTTGCCACCACCAATTACGCTAATTTTATTGCCCTCAACGTCTACATTATACCCAAATGCACTTAACATACGCTCAGTATGATCACGGCTAATTTCAGGTTGAATCACAGTGGTCTTACCCTCTGCCCATAAACCTGCCAATAATAAGCAAGATTTAACTTGTGCTGACGCAACAGGCATATCATAGGTAATACCTTTTAATTTACTGCCCCGTTTAGCGCTACCTGTAATACTGATTGGTGCGGTACCGCGCTCACCAGTAGTTTGAATGGTTGCACCCATCTCGCGCAAAGGCTTTGCCACACGTTCCATAGGGCGTTTTGATAAGCTGGCATCACCTGTCAGCACACTATCAAAAGACTGCGCTGCTAAAATCCCAGACAATAAGCGCATGGTGGTGCCTGAATTTCCCATATATAAAGGGGTATTACTTGGTTTAAGACCGTTAATACCTACGCCATGTATGGTAACTTCACCGTTTTCTGGTCCTTCAATAGTAACGCCCATGTCTCTAAATGCTTGCAAAGTAGCTAGAGCGTCTTCCCCTTCCAAAAACCCTGTTACTTTGGTAACGCCTTCTGCCAAGCTACCAAACATAATACTGCGATGCGAGATAGACTTATCGCCTGGAACATGAATACTGCCATTAATAGTAGTACTAGGGGTAATAATATATGCACTAGAAGCGTTAGATGACGTTGTCATAAAGTTGTCCGTATTAGAAGGGTCTGATAATTGTTTTGTGTAAGGGGTGCTGGTCAGCATATGACCGAAGTGTTTTCTTGCAGATTGGGCGCGTCCCAATAATCCAAGTAGCTCGGTAGAATCTTCATTATCTATCAAATTACGTAACTTTGCTAAGTAACTGCTGTATTCATCTAGAGCATTCAAAAGAGCTGGTTTATTGGCAATAAAAATATCATGCCACATCACAGGGTCACTGGCAGCGATTCGGGAAAAATCGCGAAAGCCACCGGCAGCATAACGAAATATATCCATATTGTCATCATGACTTGCCAGCTGCTCAACTAAATTAAAAGCAAGTAAATGGGGCAAATGACTGGTATAAGCTAATACTGCATCATGATGCTCTACATCCATGTTCATGATTTTAGCGCCTACGCTTTTCCAAAGCTTAGAGACCTTTTCTATAGCTTCAGGCTCAGTGCTTGTTAACTCACATATAATCAGACTGTGGTTAACAAATAAATTGCCACGACGGGCACTATAACCAGATTGTTCTGCACCAGCAATAGGATGTGCCGGTACAAATCCAATAGGTAACTCATGAAAGACTTTTTTGGCCGCATCAACAACATTTAATTTAGTGCTACTGACATCACTTATTACACAGTCGGCTTTAACTAAGCCTTTGTGCATGGCTTGTTCAATGTCCTCAAAGATCAAAGCCACCGTTTTGACCGGTACCGCAATAATAATACAATCACTTCCTTCTACTACATCAAGTAAAGAATCACTGCCTGCATCGATGACGTTGTCTTTCAAGGCCGCCTCAATACTTAAAGCATGACGATCTACCGCTACCAATCTTCCTACTAGCTGCCTGTCCTTTATAGCTTGCGCCAAGCTTGCACCAATTAATCCCAAACCAATAATACAAACTTGTTCAAACAGCATCTTTATTTAACCTATTTTTTATTGTGTTTTGATAGTATCGGAAATGATGTTTTAAGCGCTATAATTTCTATGAATATAAATCAAAACCTATCACTTAAAAATCATGAAAAGCCCAACTACATGGACTCTAAAGTATCTCGTAAGGTATCTATTAGACGCGTATTATCTTCAGGTGTGCCTACAGTAATACGCAACCACTCTTTAAGGCCATAAACTTCCAGCGGAAGCACAACAACCCCTTGTTCAAGTAAAGCTTGGCTTATAATGGTAGCATCGCCCACATTGACCATAACAAAATTAGCATATGACCTAATAAAACCCAATCCTAAAGCATCAAACTGCTTACAGAGCCAGCGCATTTGACCTTCATTAATTTTATGCACTTTAGCAATAAAATCTTGATCTGATAAAGCAGCAACAGCCGCTGACTGGGCCAATAGGTTAACATTGAAGGGCTGTCTCATACGATTTAGCAAGTCTGCAACCTTAGGATGACTTAACGCATAGCCAACTCGCAAACCTGCTAAACCATAAGCTTTAGAAAAAGTTCTAACAATAATAACATTATCAAACTCATCAATTAGCTTACGATTATTACTTTCAGGGGTGTACTCAACATAAGCTTCATCAAATACTATCAAAACATGCTTAGGCACTTGCTCTACAAAATTGCGAATCATTTCTTTAGATAATAATGTACCCGTTGGGTTATTGGGATTAGCAATAAAGACCATACGTACATTATCATTTTGTTGAACCGCTAGTAGCATTGCCTCTAAATCATGAGCATAACGTTTAGAAGGGATTTCTATGCCAGTTGCCCCATTCATCTTAGCTAGCATTGAATACATGGAGTACTCACTATAAACTATCGCATCCTTATGACTGACAAAAGTACGTGTAATAATGCCTAATAAATCCTCAGAACCATTACCCAGAGTTACTTGACTGCTATCGACATCATTGAACTCTGCCACTGCTTGCTTAAGTTTAAATCCATTACCATCAGGATAACGAGCTAACTGATCAAGCTGTTTAGTAATTGCCAACGTGACAAAAGGCGAACACCCCAATGGGTTTTCATTGCTGTCAAGCTTAAGAACATCATTAACCTCATAGTCTCGATTAAGCTCCTCAACAGATTTAACTGCTTGGTAAGCTTCTAATTCTAAGATACTGTCATGGGCTGGGGTTGAAAATGTTTTTACAGTCATGGTATTACCTAATTTCAAGACAAAGAACCAAAAGATGTTTTAATGGCTGTTAGATTTCTATTCATTTAAAGCTAAATAAACCAATATAATTTGCGTTATATTAGCAAGCTTATACTATATAACTGCTTGAGGGTAAGAGCCTAAAATTCTAACATCTCGAACCAATGGACGTATCTCATCAATAGCGGCTCGCACGTTTTCATCTTCGATATGACCTTCCATATCAATGAAAAACACATAGGCCCACTTATTAGGTCGTTCAGGACGAGTCTCAATGCTTGTCATCGAAACCCCATGTTTAGACAACGGTTGCAATATTTCTATTAATGCCCCTGCTTTATTATGCGCAGAAATCAAAATAGATGTTTTATCTTGTCCAGAAGGCGCGATATCTTCATGGCCAATAATTAAGAATCGAGTGGTGTTGCCAGGATTATCTTCAATGTTTTCGTGTAGCTTATGCAAGTCATATTCGGCCACAGCCACATCACCAGCAATAGCTGCAGAATGCCATTCATTTTTCAATCGGCGTGCAGCTTCACCATTACTTGAGACTTGAACCCGTTCTACATTAGGATAATTTACATCCAACCAATGTCGACATTGGGCCAACGATTGTTGATGAGAATAAATGCGGCTTAAGCTGTCAATTTTGGTATGCTCGGCGACTAAAAAGTTTTGATGAATAGGTAACTCTACCTCACCAATAATTTTTAATGAAGAGTTTAAAAAACCATCTAACGTATGGTTTACTACGCCTTCGGAAGAATTCTCTACCGGTACTACCCCATACATTGCTGAACCTGATTCAACTTCACGAAATACATCGGTAATAGTAGTCAATGGAACAGTGGTAGAGGCTTTGCCAAAATGCTTCAATGCTGCAGCATGGGTAAAGGTGCCGACTGGACCTAAAAATGCAATTTTCTGTGGTGCTTCTAAGTCTAAGCATACCGACATAATTTCACGAAACAAGCGAGCCATTTTTTCATCACTAATGGGACTGTCTGAAGCTTGATTTCGCTTCATAATATTTTTAAGTACCTGTGCTTCTCGTTCAGGGCGATAAAAGATAGGGTTTGAATTGACTTCACTAGAATGTTCTTTTTTAAATACTGCAACTTCTTGAGCCAACTTGGCTCTATTACTAATCAGTTGTAAAATTTCACCGTCCACTTGATCAATTTTTTGACGTAGTTCAACCAACACATTTTCTGGAGCATTAAATTGCTCAGTAGTTACAGACTCTTTAATACTGTCAAGCTTGTTATTTAGCTTAGTATCAAAGTTAGTGTCAGAGTTAATGCTTAGATTATCAGTAGGATTGTTAACGTCATTAATTGGACTGTTATCAGTGTTAATATCTTTATTTGTTGACGATGTCATAAAAAAGCCTATGGGTCATGTTATGATAGTTGGATACGGTACAAGACTTAATAAAGTAACTATAACAAACTTACGCTATGTTTAGATAGCGTCGTTTAAGTTGTAAAGACACTTCCTTTCCAAATATTATAAATTTTTGGATAAGTAGGTGTTTTTTAATGGATATTAATGTCAATAGATTATAATTTTTAATTAAATTATAGTTTTTAACAGGATATCGTTCTTTTTATAAATTATCTTAAGTTAGTTTAATACTCTGGCAAAATTAACGCTAGGGGTCAGCATTGATATTCATAATTTACAGCAGCTTCTTATTAAATATACTTCTTATTATAGTTTGCTAAACACTATAGTTTGCTAAATACAGTAGTTTGCTAAATATAGTATAAATAGTTGTGCTGATACCCTTGATACTTTTTAATCTCTTAGAATAAATTAGGAATAAATGATGAGTGCCTTATCACAATTACAAACCATGACTACTATTGTTGCAGATACGGGAGACTTAAGTGCCATAGCCCGTTTGAAACCTGTAGATGCCACAACCAATCCCAGTCTCATTACCAAAGCACTCACTCACCCTGATAAGCAGGCTATGCTTGCAGACTCTTTAAATCGTTATTCTAGTTACGGCATTAACATGATTGACAGGGTCATAGATGACTTAACGATTCAAGTGGGATGTGACATTCTTAAGTTAATAAACGGCCGTGTTTCTACTGAGGTTGATGCCAGATTATCTTATGATACAGAAGCGACCATTGCCAAGGCCCATGAATTTATGGATGCTTATGAGCGTGCCGGCGTGGATAAAGACCGTATTTTGATCAAAATTGCAGCCACATGGCAAGGCATAAAAGCAGCCGAACAATTAGAAAAAGAAGGCATTCATTGTAATCTAACGCTAATCTTTGGTCAGCATCAAGCTATTGCTTGTGCTGAAGCCGGCGTGACTTTAATCTCTCCATTTGTAGGCCGTATTCTTGATTGGCAAAAACGTGAAGAAAATCGTCAAATCATACCAGTTGATGAGGACATGGGTGTTCAGTCTGTAAAACGTACCTATCAGTATTACAAACAACATAATTATCACACGCAAGTAATGGGTGCAAGCTTTAGAAGTGTTGATCAGATTTTAGCGTTAGCAGGTTGTGACTTGTTAACCATTTCGCCTGAATTATTAGATGAATTATCTGCCTTAGACACTGTAGTAAATCAAGTATTGTCAGCAGATATGGCCAGTGAAACTATGTCAAAAGTCAGCCTAACTGTAGATCAGTTTAATGCAGAGTATGAAAAAGACAGTATTACTCAAACATTGTTACCTAAAGGCATCGAAGGCTTTATAGCTGCACGTGAAGAATTGGCAAAAGCTTTAAAACTGTTAGTTAAATAGTTCAGATAAGCCATTAAAATAAACTGAAAGAAATTCGCTGCATTAATTTATTTGTTTAATTAATTTTTAAAAAACTCTACCATTTTGTAGAGTTTTTTTATGCAGGTTTTAAATCTTTAATAACAATTACAATTAGTCTATAAAGATTGAATAAGACTAAATTAGAATTGCTTTAACCTTCTAGAACGGTATAAACAGGTACCGGAAAAGGCTTATGCAAATCTACCAAATCAAGTAATACCAATACGCCTGCTACGTCATGACCGGCTTCTTTGCACAGTTGGTAAGCTGTGGTTAAAGTACCACCGGTGGCCAAGATATCATCTACTAAAAGTATTTTTTTGGGCTGCATTCCACCTTGAATTTCTAAAGTATCACTGCCATATTCTAATGCATAAGATTTGTTGGCAACCGGAGGCGGAAGTTTGCCCGGCTTACGTAGTAGTATCATACCTTTTCCCAACCTGCCCGATAACAAACTGGCGAACACAAACCCTCGTGCTTCAATAGCAACAAAGCAATCAATCTGCTCTAATAGACCTTTTGGCAACGCTTGTAACATGGCGTCAATTACTTCATTGACATGGTCCAATAGCAATGGAGTTATATCATAAAATTCGATACCAGGTTTAGGAAAATCAGGAACCGTGCGAATAGCCTTCCACAGGACATGCTGTTTTGAGTGTTGATCAAGGTCATTATTCATTTTTGCACCAGAAGTAATTGAAGGATTTAAGGTACTTTTAGGATTATTACCCTTAAGAATTTTCAACATTTAATTAAAGCAAATCAAAATTAAAGCAAGTCAAAATTAAAGTAAAACAAAAAGCTTTTAAAAGGACAACATAGAGCGATATTATATAAATTCGATAATATAGCTACACAAGATGCCATTTTAACATATCAACCTCTGTTAGTCTTTTTATGAACCTATCACAAAAAAATCAAATACAGGTGTATACAGTTGTTTGTTATAATCAATGCCCAAATTTAAAGATTAACCTTATCGTATAGAGAATTATGTAATGAAAAAATGGGAATGTATAATTTGTGGCTGGATCTATGATGAAGAATTAGGCTGCCCTGAAGAAGGTATTGCCCCAGGGACCAAATGGGAAGATATTCCTGATGACTGGACTTGTCCAGAATGTGGTGTAGGTAAATTAGATTTTGAAATGCTTGAGTTTTAGTATACTTTAGAGTTTACTCTATTTTAATAATAGCTAAACTTTATCAAGTTGAATTAAGGGAATTAAAAAATGATGCAAAATAGTGCTATTGCCAAACACAATTGGTACCCCTCTCCTATTTCAAACTTGATGCAGCAAGCTATCATACCAGTTTCAAATGAAATCGAGCTATGTGTTGAGGTAGGCGGTAATCCTAAAAACCCACCTTTGCTTCTTATTATGGGCCTTGGTTCACAGCTTATCTTTTGGCCAGAAAGTTTTGTTAAACGTTTAATCGATGCCGGATTCTTCGTTATCCGTTTTGATAACCGTGATATTGGTTTATCTACCAAGATATCACGTTCAGACTTACCTAAAGCTAGTACTATAACTGCTATGATGAAGTTGCAACTGGGACTAGATAACTCCAAAACGCCAGTACCTTATCGTTTAAAAGATATGGCAGACGATACAGCTGGACTAATACAAGCTTTAGGATTTCGTCAAGTTCATGTGTTAGGGGCCTCAATGGGCGGAATTATTGCACAGCTTCTTGCAGCAACATATCCACATCTAGTAGATCGTTTAGCGCTTATATTCTCAACTCATAATAAACCTATGTTAGCGCCTCCTCGCCCCAAGCAACTTTTCACCCTTATCAAACGTCCTAAAAGTTATCAAGAAGCAGATATGGTTGAACATGGGAAATGGTTTATTAAAACCGTTGGTACGCAAGGGCATATAGATAAAGATGCTGTTGGAGAAGTTGCCAAATTGAGGTACCAACGCTGCTTTTATCCAATAGGTAGTTTACAACAATTACTAGCCATTTTAATGACAGGCTCTATAAGGCCTTATAGCAAAGAGATTAAAGCACCAACCTTAGTCATGCATGGCAGTTATGATGGCCTTCTTCCACCTTCGCATGGTCAAGCAGTTGCAAAGGATATCCCAAATGCTACCTTCAAGATGATAAAGGGTATGTCGCATGATTTACCTGAGTATTTTCAACCGTTTATTGTGGCTCAACTTGTCAAACATATGCTCAAGGTAAGTTAATTAAGCTATTAGTCGATTATTAAAATTGTCATAAAATTGACATTGTAATGCTCTAATCTTTTTAAATAATGGCCTTTCGTTAAGCCCTAATTTTAAAAGACTAGGTTTATTATGTCGAACACAGAGTCACTGTATAAAATTAAAACCAAACCCTCAAAATATGCTCATTTCATGCAAGCATATAAAATCAAAACCCCAAAGTATAAATTCTATTTAGAACGTGGTGGCAACGAGAACGATCCAATTGTACTATTAATAATGGGTTTGGGCGCTCAATCTCTAGTTTGGTCGAATGTATTTTGTCAACATCTTATCAATTGTGGCTTTCAAGTGATAAGGTTTGATAACCGCGATATTGGCAAATCTAGTAAGTTAAAGCATAAAAACAAAATGACTCAAGAATATAAATCTGTCTCCAAAAAGCTAGCCTTGTTGTCTAGATTTAAATTGGGACTACCTATAAGTATTGACGAAGACAGCATTCCTTATACCCTTTTTGATATGACAGAAGATGTAAATCAGCTATTGAACGCCTTAGAAATTAAAAAATGTTATGCAATTGGCATGTCGATGGGCGGTATGATTGCTCAAATCTTAGCCGCCGAACATCCAGATCGTATAGAAAAATTAGGGCTACTTGCTACCAGCAATAATAAACCTTTTTTACCTCCTCCAAAGCTTGATGCTCTTAGAGCTTTAACCAAACCTATAACAGATATCAAAGATGATGAAGAAATCATCGAAAATAATCTGCACTTACAACGAGTCATTGCCTCTCCAGATTTTTTTGATGAAACACGAGCCTTAAACCGTACCAAACTACTATTCGACCGCCGTTTTTACCCTAAGGGTGTAAGCCGCCAATTATTAGCCGTATTAGCAACAGGCTCGCTGGTGAATATTGATAAAAAAATAAAACAACCTACCTTAATTGTGCATGGTTCTAAAGATAGATTATTACCACCTGCACATGGTCAAAGTTTGTCAAAGACGATACCTCATGCAGATTTTATGTTGATTCCAGGATTGGGTCACGATATACCAGATACGCTAGCCCGATATTTGGCAAATTTATTTTCGGATCATTTTTCTAAAGATTCAGAAAATGCTATAGAAGACTCTCAAAACTAATCTATATAAAAAACTAATGTATATAAAAAAAGGCAGCTAACGATAACGTAGCTGCCTCCTATAAATCATTAACGATAGCTTAGCTGCTTAACTACGGTAATCTGCATTAATACTTACATAATCATGTGACAAATCACAGGTATACACGGTGTCTTTAGCTTCACCCGTACCTAAATCTATATTTATAGTGATTTCAGGTCGACTCATGACTTCCTGACCTTGTTGTTCAGTATAATTGGGATCAAGTTGGCCACGGGTACAGATTGCCACATCATCCAAAGTAACACTGACTTGATTGGCATCTAAATTCTTTGCCCCTGAATAGCCGACTGCAGCCACAATTCGACCCCAATTAGGATCACTAGCAAAAAATGCTGTCTTAACCAAAGGTGAATGTGCTACCGCATAGGCAACATCACAACAATCCTCAACTGTCTTACCTCCACTTACTTTAACCGTGATAAATTTGGTAGCCCCTTCTCCATCACGAACAATTAAGGTGGCCAAGCGTATAAAGACTTTTTTTAATGCTTCATATATAGCCTGATAATGCGGGTGATGCTCTGTATCAATCATGTTTGCCGTATCAGTACCAGTGGCGATTAAAACACAGCAGTCATTGGTTGAGGTATCGCCATCAATGGTAATACGATTGAAAGATAAATTAGTTAACTCTTTCAAGATTTGTTGTAATAAAGGTTTTGCAATGGGCGCATTAGTAGCAACGTAACCTAACATTGTGGCCATATTTGGACGAATCATGCCTGCGCCCTTTGAGATACCTGTAATTTGATAGCGAATTCCATTACTTACTTCTATTTGGGTACTAGCCACCTTAGGAATGGTATCTGTGGTTTTTATTGCATTAGCGGCTGCTAACCAATTATCGTGTGATAAATTTGCCAAGCAAGCATCTAACCCATTAATTATAGCTTCACTACTGATAACTTCGCCAATAACACCAGTTGAAAATGGCATAATCTGATTAATCGCTACTTCTGTTTTTGAAGCTAACGCTTCACACGTTTGCAAGGCACGTCGATAGCCTTCATCACCAGTAGCTGCATTGGCATTTCCGGTATTAATGAGTAAGTAGCGAACTGAATTATCAGAGGTGGCAAGCTGGCTTAAATGTTCGCGTACCAACAATACTGGTGCTGCACAGCATTTGTTACTAGTAGTAACGCAAGCAACAGCAGCCTTATCTCTTAATTTAAATACCACCAAATCATTACGTTTTTTATAGCGTATACCAGCAGCAGTAATGCCTATTTCTATACCATCAATGGCATGAATGACTTCTGGAGGTGCAATATTTCCTACTGGCATGAGTGCCCCTTTTTAATAGTTATTTATTATTTGATCAGTTATCTAATCAGTCATTTTTTATTAAATTAGTTTTTCATTGAGTTATTTATTAAATGAGTTATTCAATTATTTAAGGATTTATTGAATAAATTTGTTTAACAGTTGATTTTTAAATAAGAAATATTAAAATTCAAAAGAAGCCCAAATTGGCGCGTGATCGGAGGGCTTTTCCATAGCTCGTAACTCATAACTGATACCAGCATCGATACATTTGTCTTTAATGTCTTCTGTACATAAAATATGGTCAATTCTTAAACCACGTTTTGGATCATCATTGAAGCCACGACTACGGTAATCAAACCAGCTGAACTTTGCATTACAGTCTGGATTATAAATGCGATAGGTATCATATAAATTAAGCTTCATTAAATCACTATACCATTCACGCTCTTCAGGTAAAAATGATGTTTTTCCCGCCTTTAGCCAGCGCTCGGCATTCTTCTCGCCAATGCCGATATCGTTATCCTCAGGAGCTATATTCATATCACCCATAATAATTAAGGTACGTCCTTCTTTCTTTAAAGCATCAACATACCTATTTAATGAGGCGTAAAAGTCTTTTTTCATAGGAAATTTAATCTCGTGATCGCGGCTTTCTCCTTGTGGAAAATAGCCGTTTAACACATCAACTTCTTTACCATCAAACACATAACGGGCATGAATAAAGCGTTTTTGCGCATCATCAGCTTCATCTAGAAATCCTTTTTGTACAAATATAGGCTTAACTTTAGAAACCAAAGCCACTCCATAATGGGCTTTTTGACCAAAGTATTCGACATGATAACCTAATGCCTCAACCTCCATTAATGGAAACTGTTCATCATGTACTTTGGTTTCTTGAATGCCCATAACATCTGGGTCAATTATATCTTTGACCGCTTCTAATTGATGTTGACGAGCTCTAATGCCATTTATATTAAAACTGACAAAACGGATCATAAACCTAAATTTCCCAAGGTAAAATGTAAACTGCAAATTATTATTATCTTTTAATAAATACTTATAAAATTACTTTATGGCAGTAATCGTTTAATCTTCCAAGTATCTTTATTCAAATCTTTAGTGTATAAAATTCTATCATGGAGTCTATTGGGTCTGCCTTGCCAAAACTCTATTTGTGTAGCTGTAATTTGATAACCACCCCAAAAATCAGGCGTAGGCACACTACCTTTAGCATACTGCTGCTTTAATTGCTCAAATTTATTATCCATAGTATCACGACTGTCAACTTCTCCACTTTGGGGCTGACTTACCCAAGCGCCTATCTGACTCTCATAGGGTCGTTTTTGGAAGTAAGCGTCTGTTTTGGCTCTATCGATTTTAGCAATAGTGCCACGAATCCTAACTTGGCGCTGCATATCATGCCAGAAAAAAAGGCTTTCAGCATGCGGATTTTGTTCGATATCCTCACCTTTATTGCTCAAGTAGTTGGTATAAAACACTATCCCTTTGGCATTAATCTCACGTACTAAAACCGTTCTAACTGCTGGCAGGTTATCTGAACCACATGTAGCCAAACTAATAGCATAAGGCTCGGGTATATTTAGATCAAACGCTTCGTTTATCCATAAGTTTAACAATTCAATTGGATTATCAATCAATACTGCTTCATGCAACTCGCCCTTTTCGTATGACACTCTTTGATCGCTAAAATCCATACATCCCCCTACAACTTGCATAAAATAGTGACAATAAAATACTGGCTATAAAATAATTCCAATCGGCATTTTTTCAATATATCACCGATAATATAATTAGTTTATAAATATCAATAATTACCGTGACAATAATAAGTTTAATAGTTTTAACTGTGGTAGTAATGTGCCATAAATTAAATTATTAGCCGTTAATACTTTATACCATTAACCCATAACTGCTTTTACTTTGTCAGCTAGCTTATCAGCTAATTCTGTACACTCTTTGGCATTGTCTAATTCAACCATAACTCGAATTAACGGCTCTGTGCCAGATTTACGAATCAAAATTCTTCCGCGTCCTTCTATATTTTGAGTAGCTTCATCAAAGGCTTTTACCAACTCAGGGAAATCATAAGGATCTGCCATCTTTTCAAGTCTTACATTAACCAAGTTCTGAGGCAATAACTTAAACCCCTCAGTTAACTGGCTTAGTGATTTATTTGATTGAGCCATAACAGCCAATACTTGTAGGCCAGCTATAATGGCATCACCAGTACGGCTTTTATCCAAGCATAAGATATGACCTGAAGGCTCACCGCCTAAAATCCAATCATTCTCTTCAAGCGCTTGCATCACATATCTATCACCAACCTTAGCTCTTTTTAATTCAATGCCTTCGGCTTCAAGAGCCAGTTGCAGTCCCATATTGCTCATTTGAGTGCCTACCACACCAGTGGCTTTGGTTTCGGTCTTAGTGGCTAAAATATACAAGATACCATCGCCATCTACCAACTCACCCTTTTCATCGACCATGATGATACGATCACCGTCACCATCTAATGAAATACCCACATCGGCTTTATGAGCGATTACTGCTTGTTGAATCGCTTCTGGATAAGTTGAACCACATTTATCATTGATATTAATACCATCAGGAGTGTTATGAATCGCAATGACTTCAGCACCTAGTTCACGTAAAACTCGTGGTCCTACGCTATATCCTGAACCATTAGCACAATCGATAACAATGGTTAAATGCGACAAATCAATTTTATAGGGAAAGCTACCTTTACAAAATTCAATATATCGACCTTTTGCATCATTAATTCTAAAATGCTTACCTAGCTGAGCAGGATTCTCTTGAGTATAGTCAACATGACCTTCAACAATGCCCTTTAGTTTAAGATTAATAGCCTCTTGAATCTCATCGCTAATCTTGCGCCCATCAGCAGCAAAGAACTTAATACCATTGTCATAATATGGATTGTGCGAAGCTGAAATAACCACGCCAGCATCTGCACTAAAACTACGTGTTAAATGAGCAATTGCAGGGGTCGGTAAAGGACCAACCATATGTACATCAACCCCTGCAGAGTTGAAACCTGCTTGTAAAGCCGCCTCTAGTACATAGCCTGATAAACGTGTGTCTTTACCAATAACCACGCTGGGTTTCTTTTTTGAATCAGACATCTGCTGTACCAGTACTTGCCCAGTCATATAACCTAACTTTAAAACAAAATCTGGTGTGATAGGAAACTTCCCAAAAAGACCACGAATGCCATCTGTACCGAAATAACTCATATAATCCTCAATAATCAGCCAATAATTCTATCAAAATAAATCAAATATAATATCTTATAATATACTACAAAAAAAAGACCAAAAGATATGTCTTTTGGTCTTATTGGCTATCAGTTAAGAAGCCTCGAAACAGTTTTGGTAATTAAAACTCTATCCAATTTTTATTTAGATGTTCACTATAAAGTAACGATTTAATAGGAGCAACTATCACTGAGCAATTATGAATTAATAAATACTCAAATTAGCTAACTCGATAATTAGGCGCTTCTTTAGTGATTTGCACATCATGTACATGTGACTCTTTCATACCGGCTGAAGTAACTCTTATAAATTCAGGTTTACTGCGCATTTCTTCAATTGTGGCACAACCGGTATATCCCATTGAAGAGCGTAACCCGCCAACCAATTGGTTAACGATACCACTAACAGGCCCTTTATAAGGAACACGTCCTTCGATACCTTCAGGTACGAGCTTCTCAACACCATCTTTAGCATCTTGGAAGTAACGGTCTGATGAACCATTTGAACCAGACATAGCACCTAAGCTACCCATGCCTCGATAAGCTTTATAATAACGCCCTTGGAACAATTCAACTTCACCAGGCGCTTCTTCAGTTCCTGCCAATAATGAACCTACCATAATACATGAAGCACCAGCAGCGATAGCTTTAGCCATATCACCAGAGTAACGAATTCCTCCATCAGCAATTAATGGAATACTGTCTTTAAGCGCAGAAGCTACGTTATCAATTGCTGAAATTTGAGGCACACCAATACCAGCGATAATTCTAGTAGTACAGATTGAACCTGGACCAATACCTACTTTGACAGCATTAGCACCCGCATCACGTAAAGCAAGAGCGGCATCACCAGTAGCTATATTGCCACCTATTACTTGAAGATGCGGGAAGTTCTTTTTCACCCAGCTTACTTTGTCTATAACACCTTGCGAGTGACCATGAGCAGTGTCTATCACTATGACGTCTACATCAGCTTCAACCAAAGCTTCAACGCGAGCTTGAGTATCCGCACCAGTACCAACCGCAGCGCCCACACGTAAACGCCCTTTAGAATCTTTACAAGCATTAGGGTTGTTCTCAGCTTTGGTAAAGTCATTCACTGTAATCATGCCTTTTAAGCCAAAGTTATCATCTACAACCAACACTTTTTCAATACGGTGTTCATGAAGTAGCTTTTTGATATTTTCGTTGGTTTCGCCTTCTTTGACGGTAACCAGCTTATCCTGAGGAGTCATGACATTACAGACAGGTTGGTTGTGATTGGTTTCAAAACGTACATCACGGTGGGTCACAATACCAACAACTTTTCCACTACCTTGTTCAACAACTGGCACACCAGAGATGTTATTTTCCTTAGTGATACGAAGCAGCTCACCAACCGTAATATCAGGGGTTACAGTAATTGGATCAACCACAGTACCGGCTTCAAATTTTTTGACACGACGTACTTGCATGGCTTGACGGTCGATGTCCATATTTTTATGCACTATACCTAAACCACCTAGTTGAGCCATGGTGATTGCCATTTGCGATTCTGTTACGGTATCCATTGCAGCAGATATAATAGGAAGATTTAAAGAAATCTCATCAGTTAATCTCGTCGTCAATGAAGCTGATTTTGGCAACACGTTTGAATACGCTGGTAGGAGTAAAACATCATCAAAAGTTAGGGCATCATCTACGATTCGTAACATACAGACCTCTTGGCTAGGTAAAATAAGCAGCCTATTATAACAAATTTATTACTAGAATGAGCATATGAATTTGTGCTAATACCTACTTTAGTTAGGCTTTAAGTTATTATTTATTATAATTATTAACGATTAAATTAGAGTCTGATACAAAGCAAAAAGATTTAGCACTTATCTATTAAGCACCTATCTATTAAGCACCTATCTATTAAGCACCTATCTATTAAGCACCTATCTATTTAGCACCTCTCTATTAAGCTACTATCTATTCAGCAACTACCTTTCAAATACGTCGCCATGTAGTGCCTTGTTTGCTATCTTCAAGTTCAATATTGTTTTGTTGCAGTAAATTACGAATTTCATCAGCACGAGCAAAGTCCTTATTGGCTTTTGCATCATTACGCTCTTGAATCAATTGATCAATTTGATCATCGCTCATTTGACCTTCACCTACTACCCCTATTTGCGCCTGAAGAAAATCAGTGGGGCTAAGTTGACCGATATTCAATGTGGCAGCCAGTGATTTTAAAGTTACTACAGCTGCCTTTAATTTAACGATAGATTGGGCATCATCCATCTCACGAGACAATTTATTGACTTCTTTGGCTAAGCTAAATAGAACACTTAGTGCTTGTGGTGTATTGAAGTCATCATTCATTGCTTCAATAAACTCTCTAGTATAATCATTTACTGCGTCTTGAGCCTCCGCAGTCATGTCTAGCGCATCGTCTGAATTTACTTGTAATGATGCTTCTGCCGCTTTGAGTGCTTGATAAACTCGGGTTAATCCAGAGTGTGAATCCTTTAATGCTGCATCAGAGAAGTTAACCTGACTACGATAATGACTTGATAAAATAAAGAAACGAATGGTTTCTGGGTGGAACTTTTTCATTACCTCACGAATGGTAAAGAAGTTGCCTAAGGATTTAGACATTTTTTCACCATCTACATTGATAAAGCCCACGTGCATCCAGTTATTGGCATAAGTACAGCCTGTAGCAGCTTCTGACTGTGCTATTTCATTTTCATGATGAGGAAACTGCAAGTCATGGCCACCGCCATGAATATCAAAGCTGTTCCCTAAGCATTTGGTAGACATAGCAGAACATTCAATGTGCCATCCTGGACGACCCCCACCCCAGTTAGAATCCCACTGCGGCTCACCTGGTTTTGCCGCCTTCCACAATACGAAATCAAATGGATTTTTCTTATCAGTATCGACATCGACTCTCGAGCCTGCCTGCAGATCCTCTAACTTTCTTTTTGACAGTTTGCCATAATCCTCAAAGCTATCAACCGCATAATAAACGTCACCGTTTGAGGCAGCATAAGCATGTTGCTTTTGCTCAAGCGTATCAATCATCAGTAACATATCGTCAATATGGTGGGTGGCACGTGGCTCTGAATCTGGACTTTCACAACCTAGGGCGGTAGCATCTTCACGCATTGCTTTGATAAATCGCTCGGTCAATTGGTTAATTTCTTCACCATTTTCATTAGCACGGGCAATAATTTTATCGTCAATGTCGGTGATATTACGTACATAATTCACCTCAAATCCAATAGCTCGCAACCACCGTGATATCACATCAAATGCCACCATCACTCGAGCATGACCAATATGGCAGTAATCATAAACCGTCATTCCACACACATACATTCCCACTTTACCCGTTTGTAATGGCTCAAAGCTACGTTTTTGAGTGGTCATTGAATCATATATCTTCAATGTAGGCTGACTTTTAAGCAATTGATCATGTAGGAATTTAGGGGTTTGCACAAGTTTTGCAGATACTGACATAGTAAAACCTTTTAATTAAAGCCGTTTATAAATACAAGGTATATAGATGTATATATTAAATAAGTAGGCTCATATTACCTAAGCTTGGGTAAAATTGCTATATTTCATCAGCATGGGATATGATGCGACTGTATTTTTTATGAAAACCAACATTTTATAAAAACAAATATTTATAAAACCAACAACAATTTGAATGGAGAGATAATTATGGGCAATCGACTTACGAAAATTTATACCCGTACTGGAGACAATGGCACTACAGGCATGGCAGATGGTAGTCGACTTAGCAAATCAAATCAGCTTTTTGTGGTTATGGGTGATGTAGACGAATTAAATGCTCACATAGGTATGATATTGGCACAGATTGATGCTTTATCAACACAAAAAGCGTCTGTCTTTAGCAATCTTAAAAATAGCTTAAGTATAGTCCAACATCTATTGTTTAATATTGGCGGTGAACTGGCGATGCCTGAATATAAAGGTATTAATGAAAGCCATATAACTTGGCTCGAATCTGAAATCGATGCTTTTAATGAACACTTGCCAGCTTTAAAGGACTTTATACTACCTGCCGGTTCATTGCTGGTCAGTCAAACTCATATTGCACGTACCGTTTGTCGCCGTGCTGAACGTCAGGCTGTCAATTTACATCTAAACAATGACCAAGCTATATCTTCAAATGCTTTAAAACTATTGAATCGTTTATCAGACTGGTTATTCGTCTTATCTAGATATTGCGCTAAAGTTGAAGGTTCAGGCGAAGTATTGTGGGACAAAACTATTTTAGACAAATTTGACCAATAGATTAAATTTATTAATCATATATCAAAAAAGGTCAGACGTTTAAAACGCCTGACCTCATCTATTTGTTAGTAACTTATGATAATCAACATATTGTTATTAGGTTAATTACTTTATATCAAAACTACACTTACAAAGCCATATCTGCAAATTAAAACCATGTGAATTTATAGCTATGTATAGTTATAAAATAATCAATTAATAAGTACCTTCTTCCTCGACTATAACCATATCAATATTATCGTCTTTGGCTGCAGTTAATGGCTTATCTTTTTCAACAGGTTTGGCAGTGACAGCTTGGCTATCCTTTTGTACTGTTGAAGGTTTACTAGATTTGGCCTTATCAGAAGATTCAGCAGGTTTTTCTGCGGGCTGAGACTGGCGAACAGGGGCTTTTTGCTTTTGTTCTGGCTCAGGACGCACACGTGGTGCAGATCGCTGTTTTGGCTCAGCAGGTAATGTTGGAGCAGGTCTTACTTTAATAGTATTAGGCGCTGAAGTGCGAGCATCGATAACTGATTGATACTGTGATTTTGCTATAACATCTGCAGCTGCCAATAAGATTGAAGGTTGTCCCACTAATCGAGCCACTGCCTGACCACCTTGCATGCCAACAATGTAATTGAAGTTGTCACTAACCAGCATATTATTATTGAGCACAATGCCTTCTGAACGTAATAAATCATCAAGACTACGGTCTTCTACGCGCTTATATACTCTATCCGCACGAGTTACATCTTGATTTGGTAAAGTTAAACTTAAGCTAGCACTACAAGTTAACATACCTTTTGAATTAGCTTCTTGAATAACTTTTGGATTGGCTATATCCACCAGTACCGAGCCAACTGAATCTTTGACATCCGTCAAACTCAATGTTTCGCCATTACTATCTGCATAGTTATTAAATAGGTTTTGAGTCTGAGAGCCTAAAGAGGACTGTATAGAATGAGTCAATTGCGTTAAAGCCATTTGATCATCACATTGAACCACAGGAGCAGTAGTGACTACCTCAACTTTAGTCTTTTCAGATTTTTCAGTAGACTCCTCTTTTTTGCTACACCCAACGGCAGTTAATCCGCATAGTAACAATACGCCCACTAAATTTATAGGACGTGAACCACAATCAAAACTCAACTTCATCATAACCTCTTTAAAGACCGCCATGGCATTCTTACAGTAAACAATAATAACTAAAATCACTGATGATCGTGAATTAAGAAAATATTTGAATAGAAATCTAATTATATATAATGTTGCGTATTATACGTCATAGCATAGACATTTGATAATCCTTATTACTTAAAGGTGATATTAATCTACACTATTCTTATTATATATCTATATCTTGTAAAATATTAATGTTAAGTAAAATTTAATTTAATCTTGAAAATTATCTTACTTTTAAAGGGAATAGCTATGACTTCTTTAAATACTTTACTACAAACAAATCCCACTTCTCTGCTAGGTCATAGAGGCGCACGTGGTGAACGTTTTGAAAATAGCAAAGAAGGTTTTGAATTTATTCAAAACTTAGCTACTCACTCTGAAGGTAAACTTGTAGGTATTGAGTTTGATGTACAACTAACTAAAGATGGCGAACTTATTGTATTTCATGATGAAGATTTAACTAGGCTATTTAATCGTCAGTCTAGGATAGATCAGCTATCGGCTGAAGAAATTCAGCGTATTTGTCACATCCCTATCAACGTATCGTATAAAAGTTTCGAATTTTTTAACAATAGCCAAAGATCATCAAATTCTAAACCCGAATTATTCAATCAATCAGTGCAACATGTTTATCCCTATAAAAAGCACTCTATTATGTTGCTAAAGCATATGCCTAAGATGCTTCAAGGTTATTCTCATATTGAGTTAGAGGTCAAAACTCATTGTCGCACTGACTATGCAAAGATGGTTGATTCATTAAAGAGTTGTTTACTCGACCAAATTTTTAAAGATTTACCAATTATTCTAACTAGTTTTGACGTGGCGTTACATCAGCATTTACAACATGATGTTGAGCTTAGCTTATATAGAAGAGGCTTACTTGTTGAGCCTGCTTCATCTAATCTAACTGAGGAGTTGTTTAAAAATAGTTTGCAGGTATGCTCTGGTATCATATCCCCTAATAATAATACAATAACCCTAAATGAAAACTGCCTAATGAGCACTGGGCAAGCGTTTAGCAATACTATTTCATTAGCATTAAGACTGGGATGTACATCCATTGGATTATTTTACCCGATATTTAATGAAAATTTTATTGGTGAATGCCATAAATACGGATTAACTACAACAGCTTGGACGGTCAACAATGTTGAATATGCCAAAACTTTGGTTCAGCTGGGTGTGGATTATTTAATTACTGACTACCCCTCTATTTTTTTGAGAAGTTGATTATTTTTTTGAAATATTAATATTTTATGAGTTATCTAATCAGATCATACTTCATTTAATGACTAGTAAATTATTTTGCCTCAAAATCTGTTCAATTATTTGTTGCCATGCTATTTATCAAATGTTATATAAAAGTAATAAAGCCCTTATAGCATTAATTCTTGATATAAATCCAGTGCATAACTGTTCACTTTAGTGTCTATTTAAGGTATTCTAACTATAGCAAGACCGTCATGGAAATTTTTAATTTAGTAAGGATGCTTTAAGAATGCAAACGAAAGTTACGAGTCTTTTGACTTATATTGGCGCTATTGGTTTAGGTGCTTTAGGTATAGGTATAATAAGTAGAGTCTCATTAAATAATGCCAAAAAAATTGGTAAATCTAATTCAAAATTAATCAATACAGACTTAAATAGTACAAACATAAATGGTCACTCTGACAATGATAAATTGGCTTTGCAACCATTAAATAGTAATGAGCTTGCTTTTGAAAATGCTCCTATAAATTGGATACCAGCAACATTTTTGGTGGCTACTCCAATTGCTGCTGCAATTATTGCGCCTTGGTACTTAGCCACTCATCACGTAAGTACTAAAGTTTGGCTTACTTTTGGTGCAGTTGGCATCTGGACAGGCATGAGTATTACAACAGGCTATCATAGATTGATGTCGCATCGTGCTTATAAAGCACATCCTGCAGTACGTAACTTTTTTTTAGTTGGAGCAACCTTAGCAGTGCAAGGTTCAGCCTTTGATTGGTGTTCTGGACATAGAACGCATCACAGATATGTTGATGACCCAATGGAAGATCCTTATTCAGCAAAACGAGGTTTTTGGTTTAGTCATATAGGATGGATGTTGAGAAATTATCCAAGTGGTAAATTTGATTATAAAAACATACCCGATCTCACCAAAGATAAAGTGCTGCAAATCCAACATAAGTACTATGGCATATGGGTCTTGTTGGCCAACGTAGGACTAATTGGTGCCTTGGGCTGGCTGATTGGAGATGTATGGGGAACCTTGTTATTAGCTGGCTTGGTACGACTGGTTATCAATCATCATTTAACCTTCTTTATTAACTCTTTATGTCATATGTTTGGCACTCGCCCTTATACCGATACCAATACTGCCAGAGATAATTTTATATTAGCCCTACCCACCTGGGGCGAAGGCTATCATAACTATCATCACTTTTTTCAATATGACTATCGCAATGGCGTTAAGTGGTGGCAGTATGACCCCACCAAATGGTTAATTGCCGCTTTAGCTAAATTAGGTTTGGCTTCTGATTTACGAACTGTAGATGACATGACTATCAAACATGCAGAAGTAGACATGATGTTTAAACGTGCTCAAAAACGAATCTCAAAAATGACTAACGAAGATGGCATAATAATAGATATGGATTTACCACGTAGCTTTCAAAAATTTAGTGACCGTGTCCATTTTGAATTTGAGATGTTTAATGATACGGTAAAAGAATGGCAAGATTTAAAAACCAAAGCCATGCAATTGAAAAAAACTGAATTTGCTGAACGGTTACATGAGGTGGATGATGTATTAAAATCTC
>NZ_JAGLBC010000127.1 GCF_018260395.1 Psychrobacter sp. | reverse complement strand
TATTGATGAATCATTAGATGCTGTATATTTAGAAGGTAACCAGTATAGCGAGGGCCTAGATAGCACAGATACAGAAGTAGCACCTCTAAACTTTGCAGACAGCCAAGTTAATGACGAACCACTATCTGACAGTGATTTGACACTTTTAACACCCGCTGACAACCTTATACCCTCTACTAACAACCTCTATCAGTGGCAAGACGAATGGCAAATTAGTCTTGTTGATAAATCAAAGCCCCTTATCGATATCGAATATGATAATGATGAAGAGGTTGACTATGATGCTTATGTTCATGACTATGCTTTAAAGACAAATCATGAGCAAGCTGATCAACTATTGCTTAAGCAATTGGTCCAACAATTTGAACAACTCAAAGACTGTCCACTTGATGATATAGATGATTACGAGCGCGCATTAATTGTATTCTTTGATGATTATCCAAAAGCTTATAGCGAGTCGTATTTTTTTGCCAAAGCTCATTTTGATTGGCAACAACATATTGATAGCTGGCACAATGATGAGTACCCCTGGTATCTCTTGCGCAATATGGATGAAAGCTACTCTAAAATCGCTCATTTTGATACCAAAGATAACTTCCTTAAATATATTGCTTCCAAATATCCTATGGTGTATCAACACTGGAACTTTGATTTGCCTGACTTGGTTGTACCCAGAAAATGGCAATTTATTCGAGAATTTTTTTGGCCTCATATCGCCTATGATGTTAAACAACAGCTGAACAACCTAAAGCAAGAGCTAACACATTATAAACATTCTGACTTTGATCCTGATTCTTATCCACACATGGAATATTGGTTGAATCATCCTCAGCTTAAGACTCTCGATAAACGTCTTGGTATTTTTGGGGTTATAAATTTAATAGATTTTATCTCTATAGGATTATGGTGTTGGGTAGTATTCCAATGTTTAGGCTTTATAACTGGTTATCAAACAGCCTTTGATGATGGTATGCAAAGTTGGCTAATAATTAGTGGTTTTTATATCTATTGGCAACTTCAGCTAAATCTTTTTTCTCACAGCAAATTAGATTTAGACTTCATTCCAGATAACTTTTTTTTGGTGTTACAAATCGTTGGTCTTATATTGATATGTGCATTCGCCCTACAAGCTTTTCAAAACCCCTCTTTAACCGATACTTATAATGCACTGCATTTATTATTATTTACCTTTGTATTGATATGGGCCTTTAGACAGCGCAATATCGTTGAGAAAGTTCTTATAATTTTGAACGCAACGCTTTTGTTTATAGTAGTAGGCACGATAAGTACTAATAATATAAATCCAATTGTTTGGCTATTGTTCAGTATTCCTATTATTGTAAATGTGCTGGATAACAAAACACGTTTTTCTATGACCTTTATCAATAAAAAAATACAGTCTGCTTTAATAATAATGCCGTTAATTACGGTTTATCTATTGGTTTTTAAGACAATCCCGTTATTATTTAATCAAGGTTTATTTGTCTCATCTTTACTATTAATCATCGGTGTCATGCTAATGATTGGAATGGGATATAAAGCGATTAATTACTTCACAATTGATGCTTAATCATTACTTTATGGCGGTTAGTTAAATATTCATACTATAAAACTTTTTAATAAATCAGCGATACTTAAATGACTCAATCTTGCTGGGAAATCTTAGGAATAACGCCCACCTCTAATGAAAGCGTCATTAAAAAAGCGTATGCCATTAAATTAAAGGACAATAAACCTGATAAGAATCCGGTTGGTTTCCGAAGCATTCGAGAGGCATATGAGCAAGCATTACAGGAGCGTTTTTGGTATATAGATGACGCAAATTTTAATGACGACTTAAAGTTAGTACATGACGAGATAGAAGGCACTAAGCAATTATCGTCTGATTTATCGCAGGATATAGACAACACTCATTTGACCACGGACGCTTTGTCAAATTACTCGCTTATTGACGATACGTTAGACAATGAAGAAGATGACGGGTTCGTAGAGGCAGCAACCGAAGGATTTAGCTTAATAATTAAAGGCAACAGCTATTACTTTAAGCCCACGGAGCAAGCACAGCTAAATATTGCGCCTTTACCATTAGACGCCCAGCAGCAACTTATTGATTGGCATATAGAATGGCAACAATGCCTTGAAGTTGCCGATCAAGCTGACAAGCTAGCTCAAGCGGATAACGTGCCTCAAGCGGACAAATCAAATCAGGCTGACCCTGAACTGCAAACACCCTTAAATAGCGATCAGCAATCTAGCCTTAAAATAGACACACGCCTAACCCAATGCTTAACTGATCAATTTGAAGCGCTTAAAGACTATCCTCTAGATGTTTATGATGATTATGAACGCGCCTTGATTGTCTTTTTTGATGATAATACTAAAGCCTTTCCGGCCGCCTATAATCTCGCCAAATCACATTTTGGCTGGCAGCAACATATCGATAATTGGCAGCCTTGTTATCCTTGGCATTTATTACAACAAATAGATGAGGGTTACAATGCCGACAGTCACTTTATTGACAAACATCAATTTCAAAATTATATGGCCAAAGCGTACCCATTGTTATATCAACATTGGGATTTTAGCCTGCCATACTCGCAAGCACCTAGTCGTTGGAAGTTTTTTTGCCAACTTTGGTTTCCTATACCTGCTATTGAGCTAAACCAACAAATTAATGCACTTCAAGCTCAGATGCTCTCTACTAGCACCTCAACGACTATAAACAACCCGGAGTTAAACTATCCGCAGCTGTTGATATTAAAGCAGCGCCTAGCCCCTTTTGGCATAATTCGTTGGCCAGATTTCTTGATTATTATGCTTGGTGTCGGCGCAGTAATTGCTAATTTGTCGTTGTTATTTTCATATACCTCGGCGCTATATGATTATATCGGTGTGGTAACGATCATTAGCCTTATGTATCTATATTGGCAACTGCAGATTAGCTATCTGGCTAACCCAGAGCATAATATTTTAAGCAAACCAGTTCGCATTGGTTGGGGTATGCTTAGCTTAGTTTTATGGCTATTATTTATTAGCCCGCTTCATATATCCACTTTACCCTTTAATAACTACTATGCTGCACATCTCGCCGGATTGAGCACATTATTGGCGTTTAACAGCTTTATGCGACCTGCTCATTTAAAGCACATTATCTGGGTTGCTACGCTTTGCTTACTACTATTTATTGTGGTATTACCTATTGCCGCTAACATGAGTAACCAGATAGGTTATTTAGTAGTTACAAAGGGTTCTGCACCGCCACTTATTTGGTTAGGGGCTATGGTACCTATCTTATTGGTCACCCTTGGTTCCTATATTTATATGCTCAGACCTCTGGTCTTGATAGGTAAGAACTTCTTAAGCGGATTTAGCTTGGGTTCTGCTTTATTGGCCTTTGTTATTTTAGTCACCGGCTCTGATATATTAACCTCAAACTATCTGCTATTAACGTTTATGGTATCCTTATTTGCTTTGGTGTTAATATTTATGCTGATGTTTATCTCAACCAAAAGCTTTAATGAACCGGATATGTTTTAAGCCCTAGATTTAAATTTCACTTTTATTGATATAACATCAATTAACACCATTTAACGACATCAACCTTTAGATTTGTTTAACCAGCTCAAGCAGTTCAAGTCCGCTAACTTTAGGGTCGCCATTATTGCCATCTTCAGGAAACGGCATACTCTTGCCAGTTAGCACATAGCCACGGCGTTGATAATACGCCAATAACTCAGGACGTTGGCTTAGAATACTCATGGTCAATTTTACATCGCGCTCATTGTCGTCTGACTTTAAATGACGTCCTGCAAAAGTTTCTGCGGCTTGGAGAATCTCATTACCCACTCCCTTGCCCTGTAACCTAGGATGAACAGCGAACATGCCAATATAAGCACAAGGATTTTCACTGTCATGCTTACGGTCATGTCCAGTGGTGAAATCCACAGCGATACACCCTAAAATCTCACCTGTTTCATTGCCATTAGATGTTTCAGGGAACACAAATAAATAATGACGAGGCGCATTGATAACCTTTTCAATTTCAGTGGTAGTGGTACGAATCCCTCCGATCAAATGCGCTTCATTGGTCCAGCCCACATCATCACGATAGCATTGATTTAACAGATTTAGTAAAGAGGCAATATCGTCAACAGTAGCTTGACGCAAAAAAACATTGGGTTTGGGCATATCAGTTTTTGACATAGTGCTATACTCCACCAACTTTGTATTATTGAATATATTAGACCTAGTTTAACTCAAATATAGCTAATTGTTTTTTATCGTACTAGTATAATATCAGGGCAAACGCACACTTTTCTGGAATTCCATTTAAAATCAAATAGTTATAAATTTAGGTTTTAATTTTCTGAATTTATAAGTCACTGAAAATATTAATTTTTTTAAAAGTATGCGTTTGCCCTGAGTATAATATTTATTCCCTCTTTAATTTATCCCTTATTTAATTAATAAGTTCTGAGCCATTTATGACTGTAGCCACTGCTCCATCCAATATAGCCCCAATTACTGCAGAGCAAATTAAGCACCTGACCAATAGCCAATACCTAGCACAGCCATATCCAGCCCCTATTTTGAAAGCAAGTTTTAAAGGGTCTGCCAGTGACTTTCAGGTAGATGAATTGATGCAATTAGAGCATAGCGGTGAGGGTGAGCACTTATGGATGCAGATAAAAAAAACGGGCATGAATACTAATTTTGTGGCAGAGCAGTTGGCAAAGTGGGCCAAAATTCCAAGTCGTGATGTGGGCTATTCAGGGCTAAAAGACCGTCAGGCAGTGACCACACAGTGGTTTAGTTTACGCATACCTAAGGGGCAGTTGCCTGAGATTAGTTTTAAGGAATTTATTCATACATCGACTAGACCCACAAGATCTCATCATAGTTCAAATCAAGAAGGCATTCTTGACTCACAAGAAGCGGTTGAGGTGTTACAACAGGTTTGGCACAGCAAAAAGCTGAATCGAGGCACACACAAGTCCAATCGATTTGTTATCCGCCTAACCGATATTGAGCTAAACCCTGAGGTTGCCCCAACCATTGATGACGTTGATAAAGTCTTACTCATCATTGCCAAGGCTGGCGTGCCCAACTACTTCGGCGAGCAGCGCTTTGGTAGACAAGGCAATAACATTGCCAGCGCTCTTGAGTGGTTTGAAGAAGGGACTATTCATGGTCGCCCGCCGCATCCCAAAAAGAGTCGCGATCTACAGTCGCTATTACTGTCATCTGCAAGGAGTGCCATTTTCAATCAAATAGTCTGCGCTCGTGTAGCACAAAGTGATTGGAATACGGGACTAAATGGAGAGGTATTTAATTTAGAGGGTTCAGGATCGGTATTTGCTACACAGCACATGGATGATGAGTTAAAGCAGCGCTTGGCAAGTGGCGATATTCATCCAACTGCACCGCTATGGGGTGTCAACAATGATAAGGTTACAGGCGATGCCAAGGCTTTAGAAGATCAAATTGTTGCTAACCATCCTATTTTACAAAGGCTGGCTCATGGACTAATTAAGAAAGACCTTAAAACCATGCGCCGTGCGATACGTTTACCCGTCTCTGACCTAACATGGTCATGGCGCGAGGTTATAATGGACAAGCATGAATTAATATTACATTTTACTTTACCCACCGGTACTTTTGCCACTAGCGTATTGGCTAACTTGGTTGCTGAGTTAAGTCAGTGATTAAAGCCTTTAACTGGGTAAATGTTTAAAGATTTAATAGTGTATCTGTTAATGGAGCAGTTGTTCGATAACTAAAGTTTGACCTTCAGCGAGTTTTGGAACATCGCCCAATCGACGCCAAGGCATACTACTACCATGAAAGTCACTACCGGTTGCCACTTGCAGCCCATGCAAAGCAATACTGCGATCCACCATACGTCTGGTGCTTAACGGCTCATCACTGCTGGGTAATTCACAGCCATCCCCGCCAAATTCAGCAAATTCAGCAATCAGTTTTCGCACTCGAGTTGCAGAAAGATTATAACGAGTGGGATGTGCCAATACTGCTTTACCACCACATCGCTGTATTAAACGAATCGTGTCTTGCATACTTAAAGTTTCGATAGGAACATAAGCTGCTTTATTATCGGCTAAATACTTATCAAACGCTTTTTGCATGGTAGGTACAATATCTTTTTCGACCAACACTTTGGCAATATGAGCACGCCCTACCGCATCGGCATTGCCATCTGCTTTATCTAATACCGCATGCCACATCTCATCAAACTCATGACCGGTTAATTCAGCCATTTTTTCAACAATCATCCGCCCCCGATTACCACGACTGATTTGAATATGAGTTAAAGTATCATTCATTTCATCAAAGTCAGTAAAACCAAGGCCAAGCACGTGAATGACCTTATCTTTTGCCTTATTTTTACCATAACCACCGGTGAGAGTATGCTGACAGCTTATCTCAACGCCGTTAATGAGCTGAATACCCAGACTGTCTGCCATCTTTTTGGCTTCAGGTATCCCCTTTAAAGTGTCGTGATCGGTTAAGGCAAAAATATCAATATTGGCATTATGCGCTTTTTGGATTAGCTCGGTAGGGGAATTACTGCCATCAGAACAAGTGCTATGACTATGTAAGTCAATGCGTTTATAAGCGAGGCTGGATTTTGATACAGACGGACTGTTTGGCATAAGTTAGGGCTTTAATGTCAGGATTATTCAAAAGGGTTGATTTAAGTAGTTATTGTAACGGTTAATTAATTATTATGTCGAAAAATTGGTAAATGGAAGTTTCCATTGCAGCAATGCTTTTTTTTGTAGGTCAGGGCGTGTA
>NZ_JAGLBC010000126.1 GCF_018260395.1 Psychrobacter sp. | reverse complement strand
ATCTTACTCTTCTTCTCATCATTTCTAAACGTTGCACTTCATCGTTGAATCTAAGATTTATATAAAATGTCAAATTGAGCAAGTATATAGCTAATTAAACAAATATCTAAGCTTTATCATAGACTTAAGTTAAACACTCAAGTCCATATTACTTTAATAACGCTTAAGTAGCATACCTTTTAACTCAATATTCAGCAATTTTATTATATACCCCTCTAAATTCCCATGGCCATTTTGATCAGCTTGGCAATGGCTGTAATGGTAATTAAACCTGCTAAATAAAGTCCTATAAACCATGCCCATTGTGACTGTTTTCTGGACAGTCCTTTAGTAGATTTAGATTTATTATATTTAGGGTCAGAGGCAGAGAGCTTTCTGTCTGTTTGTTTCATATAACTTCCCCCAAGCAATAAAGGTTACACGTAATAAAGATAAAACACTTAATAAAGCTGCATTACGCTTATTAATACATATGTTCATGCGAAGATTTACCTTTAAATACATAATATCCATAGGCTGTGTAGCTTAAAATAATAGGTAGCATAATTCCGGCGCCAATTAGCATAAACGATAAAGAAGTATCTGCTGCTGCGGCTTCATGCATGGTCATAGCATAGGGCACAATATAAGGGAATACCGCTGAACAGATACCTATATAGCCCATTAAAAATAGCAAGATAGTTAATAAGAATGGGCGATATTCACGCTCGCCATGCAAGTCTTTGCGCATGACATAAAACAAGACGAGGGCTATTAGAGGAATTGGCGCTAGATAAAGAAGCGTTGGGAATGTGAACCATTGCGACGTGGCTTCAATACCTAAGAAGAACATAAACACAGTAACCACAGCCATGGCTGCGAGTAATGCTAGCAGTAATAGATAAGCAGCTTTACGGGCCCAAGCTTGAAGCTTCTCTTCGGACTTAATAATCAACCAAGTTGCGCCAAGTAGGGCATAACCAATTACCATGGCAATGCCACAAACCAAAGCAAACGGGGTGAACCAATCAAACTGACCACCCGCAAACAGTCTATCTTTGACTTCAAGACCCTGTACCAAGGAAGCTAACATCACGCCCTGCATAAAGGCAGCTACAACCGAACCAATATGAAAGCATACATCCCAAATATATCGGTGTTGTTCAGCTTTAAATCTAAACTCAAAGGCCACACCGCGTAAAATAAGCCCGAACAACATAAAGGTAACTGGCAAATATAAACCGGTCATGATGATGCCATAAGCGGCCGGAAAAGCTGCAAATAAACCCCCACCACCGAGTACCAACCAAGTTTCATTACCGTCCCAAAACGGTGCAATAGAATTCATGATACGGCTGCGGTTTTTATCTGAGCCTGCAAATGGGAATAAAATTCCACACCCCAAATCAAATCCATCAAGCAATACATAGACAAACACAGCCAGGGCAATTAGCCCACCCCAAATTAGAGGTAAGTCGAGTACATCACCAAAATTCATCATTAGCGTAATCCTTTCTCAGAATCATCTGCAGGGGTTGAAAGATCTTCTGACTCTTTAGTATGTTCTTTTGCATTTTTATCACCACTTAAAGAGCGACCCTGACCTTCAGTTACTGAATGTTCAAAGAAGTTATCATCTTCAACCTCTTCAAATGGTTGTGGCCCTTTGGCAATTAGCCGCAAAATATAAATAGTCGCCGAACCAAAGATAAAGGTATAAACAATAATAAACCCAGCCAAAGTCGTGGCAATTTGCGAGCTAATCAGCGGCGAAGCACTATCTACGGTTCGTAATACTCCATAGACAGTATAAGGTTGTCGACCTGTTTCGGTAACAAACCACCCTGCTAATAAAGCCAGAAAACCAAGTGGCGTCATCATCATCCAGAGATAATGAAAAAACTTGTTATCGCTATCGAAATGACGTTTTTTGAAATAATTATAGGCACTCATTAAACCTACAAATATCATCAATAGACCAATACCTACCATGATTCTAAAGGCCCAGAATACGACGATAACATGTGGTAGATCTTCTCGTGCCCAGTTTTTTAGCCCCTTAACTTCTTTGTCAAAGGAATGGGTCAGAATAAGACCAGATACGTAGGGAATGGCGACTTCGTAATCGTTACTTTGGGTTTCTTGATTTGGAATGGCAAAAAGTCTTAAGGCAGCACCACGTTCATCATTCCAAATACCTTCCATAGCAGCAACTTTAGCAGGTTGATGCTCTAATGTATTTAAGCCATGTTCATCGCCAATTATAGCTTGTAAAGGTGCTACTAAAGTAGCCATAAGCATAGCCATACCTAGCATCACTTTGCCATGTGGCCGATGCTCTACATGTTTTTTTGACTGAAGGTAATAAGCACCAATACCACCGATGACAAAGGCAGTGGTTAAAAAAGCTGCGGTCATCATATGGGCATAACGATAGGGGAAAGAGGGATTAAAAATAATTTCCATCCAGCTTTCAGGGTATAGCAGCCCATCAGCGCCTATCGAAAATCCTTGTGGTGTTTGCATAAAACTATTGGCCGATAAAATCCAGAACCCTGAGATTAAAGTACCAATAGCCACGATGGCTGTTGCTGCAAAGTGCATTCTTTTACTAACGCGGCCCCAACCAAACAACATAATGCCTAAGAATGACGCTTCTAAGAAAAATGCAGTCAGAACTTCATAAGCGAGTAAGGGACCAAGAACGTTACCTACTTTGTCAGAAAATACAGCCCAGTTGGTACCAAACTGATAGGACATAACAATACCAGATACCACGCCCATCCCGAATACTACGGCAAATATCTTAGACCAATGTTTATAAACTTCGGCAAATACAGGGTTGCCTGTTTTTAACCAGCGAAACTCTAGCACAGTTAACCAGCTAGCAAGACCGATGCTAAAGGCTGGGAATACGATATGAAAGGAGACTACAAAAGCGAACTGGATGCGAGCCAGAACGATAGGATCTACTTGAGTTAATAATGAGAGCATTATCATCACCGTGATGTAATAAATGTTGAAACCTATGTTTTTAAGATCGCAGATTTAAATAGCGTCTCATAAAACATGGATAAAACTTTTTTATCATTTACTTATACAGTTCGGTTAAGTCACTGTTATGAATAGAGTGATTTGAAGAGATAAAAAATAGATGACAATTAAAACTTTACAACCATATAGAATATAGTAACTTTGGTGCTTTTATTACTATTGTTGCGTATTATCACGTTGCTAAAATGTGTTGAAATTATTCTCGCCATTATGGTGCAGCGTGGACGCTAAGCCAGCTGTACGTTTTAATATGTCAATAAATTTTAATGTTTTTTGCAGTCATTTTTGAGCCAACATAATCAAAATTTTTTTTAATAAATAATTGGTGGTTTACAACGGGATCATGACAAAGGATTTACTGAAAGTTATCAAATTAAGCCACAACCTATTATTTGAATATATCGTTATAATCATATCGTTGCACTTTATTAAAGCACTTTAATAGGTTTTATTGCGTCCTTAATCAAAGATAGTTTTGACTAGTTCAGTAATTATAATTCGCCATCCAAGCATTAAAGATCTTGCATGAGAAGATAGGATTTAGGTAGACAATAAATTTTTAGGGATGCTTATTTTACGAGTGCTTATTTCACGAGGACTTATAAAGGTAGGGGTGCTTATAATAGGATTTGCTTAATTGTGGCATATCCATAGAATAGCAAAGATAGGCGTGAGGTATGTGCAAAAACACAAATCTATAAAATAACCTATCTAGGAAGACACATACAGAAGCTAATGATATAGCTTGAGAACTGAGCCTGACCAAGATAGATTCTTTTATAAATAAGGTATAGCCATCAATTTAAAAGTTTAAAAGAAATAAAACCTGTTATTTAATTAAAAAGCTGCCAATTAACCAATTTTTATTCGTTCTACAGTACCATCTAAATGGACTTCTACCATGTGTCCTTTTGGTTCTGATAAGAATAGTGCACTGAAAAAGGCAAAAGCTGCAAATACTGCCAATACGATAAAAAACGCAGTTGGCGATACCATTGAGAATACCGTTAAGAAAAATACGCCACCGACATTGCCATAGGCGCCTGCTGTTCCTGCGATTTGGCCAGTCATTCGTCTTTGAATTAAGGGCACTACAGAATACACGGCACCGCAAGCTGACTGAACAAATACAGAGGTTGCTAAAACGATAAGCACGGCACCAACTAAAGGCAACTTTGTCATTTGGCTCATAAGTATGAAACCGATCGTTTGACCCGCTAATGCAATCATCAGAACCTTACGACGTCCAACGGCATCTGACATAAATCCACCGCCTGGTCGAGCAAACAAGTTCATCACCGCAAAACAACCAGCAGTCAAGCCCGCTAAAGTATGAGAGATACCGTAATTGGTAATAAAGAACTGCGGCAACATAGACACCACGGCTAATTCAGAACCAAAACATGCCATGTAGGCAATACTCAATATAGCCACTTGTTTAAATTGATACCCATAATCAGCAGGTACTGGCGCACGATTCTTTTCAAAAAGATGATGGTTGACAGTCCAGATTTTGTAATACTGATATACCGTAAGTGCCGCCACAACAATATAGGCAATCATGGCTTGCGAATCAGTTAAAAGCTTTAATCCGCCTGGCGATAAACGCCAAATTAATAAGAATAAAGTAAGATAAATAGGAAGAATGATAGCGGCATAAAAATAAAAGTCTGATTTACTTGAAACCTCTAAACCACCTGATTTATTTGGCTTAAAGTAAGTCGCTCCTTTTGGTGTATCACTGACGCCGCGATAGAAAATAAATGCATAGATAATAGCAATCACGCCAGTCGTCGCAATGGCATATCGCCACCCTTCAGGACCACCATACATCAATGCCAATATCGGCATAGACATGGAGGCGACAGCGGCTCCGAAGTTACCCCAGCCGCCATATATTCCTTCAGCTGTTCCCACTTCGTCTGACGGAAACCATTCAGATATAAGACGAATACCTACTACAAATCCTGCGCCTACAAATCCAAGTAAAAAACGTCCAATGGCTAACATTTGGAAGTTTTGGGCAAAAGCAAAGTTGAAGCACAATAGTCCACTAATAAATAGTAAAGCACTATACGCCCGTTTAGGACCATACTTATCGACCATAGCCCCAATTAATAGGCGTGCTGGAATAGTTAATGCCACGTTTAATACTAATATAGCTTTAACTTGTCCTTCAGTGAGCGAAAAATAATCTTTAATTGTTGGCATCAATGCGACATGCGCAAACCAAATTAAGAAAGTAACAAAAAATGCAAACCAAGTGTAGTGCAAGGTTTTAATGCGTGGTAACCCCATACTGAATAAGGGTAGGCGTTTAGACATTTAAATCTCCTCAAAATATCATGCCAATCATGATAATTTGCATTTAGCAATTAACATGCCATTTTGAATTGATTTTTTAAAAATAATTAAATATTTTTTATAAAATTTATATAAACGATTTAACGCTATCTTAACAAGTCAATTAATATACTTGCATAGCTTTAATAAATACATCTATCAGTGAGATGATCTAAGTAAATGCCTATAACCTTTTAAATACATTTAAATAATTAACTATCAGTAATGGACATGAATGGCAAAGATCCCTTGCACTATTTTGAAATCTTTTAATAAAAAAATTTACGATTATTCAAATCAGCTTAAACAACATCAGCTCAAACCTATCGAATGAAAAATGCATGAGGATATTTAAATGATTAAATCTATTAACAATGTGGATGGCGTACCTAATTCTATGCAAAATGGTCATACTCAAAACATAAATCATTTTAATAAAGTGCCTGAAATCACCTTGATTTTTTGGCTTATAAAAATGATGTCAACAACAGTAGGTGAGACGGCTGCTGACTTTATGATTTTTAATTATAGATTGGGCTTACCTGTAACGTTGCTAATCATGACAGTGCTGTTTTTTATCGTACTTGCCATTCAATTAAAATCAAAACAATACTATTCATGGAAGTATTGGCTGACCGTTGTTTTTGTGAGTATTTTAGGAACGTTAATCACTGACAATATGACCGATAATTTAGGCATACCTTTGATTTATCCGACAATTGGATTTTCGCTATTACTCATCGTGGTCTTTGCATTATGGTACCGACGTGAAAAGACACTATCTATTCATCATATTGATACGTTTCCACGAGAGGTTTTTTATTGGACGGCAATTTTAGCAACTTTTGCCCTAGGAACCGCAGCAGGAGACTGGTTCGCAGAAGGTCTTAACCTAGGTTATCTAACGTCAACGCTAATATTTGCTTCAACGATTGCGTTAATAGCTGCAGGATATTATGGGCTTAAATTAAATAGCGTGTTATGTTTTTGGTTGGCCTATATTTTGACACGTCCACTAGGGGCAGCTCTTGGCGACTGGTTATCACAACCTTTGAAGAATGGCGGGCTTGGATTCGGGGTGACATCAATAAGTGTGGTCTTTTTGATATTAATCGTGGGTTTTGTGGTTTATGAGACCTATCAGAAAAATAAATATTCAGCTTAGCTTTTATTGAAATTAGCTTCTATTAAAACATAACTTTAATTTAACTATAACCTACTTTACTTATACGCATTACTTATTAATATACCTTATATTCTCTTAAACAATATTGTATAAAACCATACTCCAATTTTTCTCAATCTTGTACGACTATCTACTTGAGTTTAAGATCTTTAATGTTTAGCTAACAGTAGGGTAATAATGAGAAATAAGTCGATTCGACTAAACTGGCAATGGGTATTTGCGGTTATTGCTATAATGGTATTTGGATTTGCATCCAAGTCATTGTATCAATTGATTCATACGCTAGATATGG
>NZ_JAGLBC010000125.1 GCF_018260395.1 Psychrobacter sp. | reverse complement strand
CAATAAAAACTTATACATTAAAATTAAAACATTCAAAAAAGACACTGAAAATAAACAATAATAATTCAATAATTTTAAGCCTATTTAATTACCTAGTTAATTTAAAGTCAATCATATTAATTTAAGGTAGAAAAATTGTCATTAAAGATTATATTATAGAAAATATTGGTACAAAGCTTACAGTCAAAAACTCGATCTTATAATAACCCGTAATCATAATAACTCATCAAGATTCAAGTTAATGAATTTCTTATTTAAAAAAATTACAAGGAAAAGTCATGCAACTCAACCCCACTGAAAAAGACAAATTAATGTTATTTACTGCTGGCATGGTTGCTGAACGCCGTAAGAACCGAGGCGTTAAGCTAAATTATCCAGAAGCCGTTGCATATATCAGTATGCTACTTATGGAAGGGGCTCGAGACGGTAAAAGCGTGGCTCAACTGATGAGTGAAGGGGCAACTTATTTAAGTGCTGAAGATGTGATGGAAGGCGTTCCTGAAATGATACATGACGTTCAAATTGAAGCCACTTTCCCTGATGGTACTAAATTGGTGACAGTGCATAACCCCATTATTTAAGTCCTTATAGACTATCAAAATGACTTAAATTAGATTGCCTAAATATAACTATAAAAACTAAGGACTATTATGAAAGCGGGCGAATATAAGATAAAAGCGGGAGAGATGGCCTTAAATGCTGGCCGTAGCGTACAGACAATAGAAGTTATAAATACTGGCGACCGTCCTATTCAGATCGGCTCTCACTATCACTTTTATGAGGTGAATGATGCACTAAGCTTCAATCGGGAAATAACAAAAGGCTATCGTCTTAATATTTTATCAGGTACGGCGGTTAGGTTTGAGCCGGGGCAATCTCGCGAGGTTGAATTGGTTGCTATAGCTGGCAAGCAAGAGATATATGGCTTTGCTGGTAGGGTAATGGGCGCTGTGGATATTAAAAAAACCTCGAATACGTCACAAAAAATGATTGATAGACGTATTCATGCTGAACATTATGGACCGACCACAGGTGATAAAGTACGCCTAGCTGATACCAACTTATGGCTTGAAGTTGAGTATGATCTAACCAGTCAAATTGATGATGACATTGGTAGTGATCATGGCTCAAATGCCACCCATTCACTAGATCCAAATAGAGACTCAATGCCAATTAGTGAAGGGCTTGGTAGTAATAACCATGGCATGAAAACTAAAGACGGTAGTAGTGATAATAGTCGTTCACAAGTGAGTATCGGTGAAGAAGTCAAATTTGGTGGCGGTAAGGTCATTCGTGACGGTATGGGACAGTCTCAATTAATGGCGGTTGAAGTCGCTGAGACAGTGATTACCAATGCTTTGGTTGTTGACTATACAGGTATTTATAAAGCAGACGTTTCCTTAAAAGATGGTCGAATTAGCGCTATCGGTAAAGCTGGTAATCCTGATATTCAGCCTGGTGTAACCATTGCAATTGGCGCTGCAACTGAAATTATCGCAGGTGAAGGTAAAATATTAACTGCCGGTGCTATTGACAGCCATATTCATTTTATTGCTCCTCAGCAATGTGAAACTGCCTTAATGTCTGGTGTGACTACCATGCTTGGCGGTGGCACTGGACCTGCTCAAGGTACACTTGCAACAACATGTACGCCAGGGCCTTACCACATCCATAGCATGCTCAAAGCCACCGATAGCTTACCGATGAATATTGGTCTACTTGGCAAAGGCAATGTCAGCGTTCCTGATCCTATCAAAGAGCAAATCGAAGCAGGCGCCATTGGTCTTAAGTTGCATGAAGACTGGGGTACAACGCCTCAAGCAATAGACAACTGCTTATCCATTGCAGATGATTACGACGTCCAAGTGGCCATTCATACCGATACGCTAAACGAAAGTGGCTATTTGGAGAGCACATTAGCCGCATTTAAAGACCGCTGTATTCATACTTTTCACACCGAAGGCGCTGGTGGAGGACATGCTCCAGATATCCTAAAAGCTATCGGTCAGCCGCATGTTTTGCCCTCTTCTACCAATCCCACACGCCCATTTACCCATAACACTATTGATGAGCATCTCGATATGTTGATGGTCTGCCACCACTTAAGCCCGGCTATTGCAGAAGATGTGGCATTCGCTGAGAGTCGAATTCGTAAAGAGACCATTGCCGCTGAAGATATTTTGCATGATACGGGAGCTATCTCAATGATGAGTAGTGACTCTCAAGCAATGGGACGCGTCGGTGAAGTCATTATTCGCACTTGGCAAACTGCTGACAAAATGAAAGCACAACGTGGTCATCTCAAACCTGATGCCTCCGCTCAACAAGAGCAAAATGATGGCCATATCACTTTAAGTGATATTGACCTTGATACTGATAATGACAACTTCCGTATTAAACGCTATATCGCAAAATACACCATTAATCCTGCTATTACCCATGGCATTAGCGATATTGTTGGTTCTATTGAAATTGGCAAATGGGCAGATCTAATTTTATGGTCGCCTGCTTTCTTTGGGGTTAAACCGGACTGCATTATAAAAGGCGGTTTAATAGCGGCAGCGCCAATGGGTGATATCAATGGGTCAATCCCGACTCCGCAACCAGTTCATTACCGTGGAATGTTTGCAAGTTATCCAAAAACGGTAGCACAGACTTGTATTACCTTTATGTCCCAGTCTGCTATTGATAAAGACGTTGATTCACAATTGCAATTAAATAAAGTGATTTATCCGGTTCACAATATTCGTAAAGTCCGTAAGAGCAATATGAAATTCAATAGTCATTGCCCCAAAATGGATATTAATCCAGAAACTTATGAAGTTCATGCAGACGGTGAACTATTGACTTGTGAGCCGGCAGACACTTTACCCATGGCGCAGCGTTATTTTCTGTTTTAAGCAGTTTATTTTAAGCAGTTTGTTCTAAACGGTTTGTACTAAGCCGTTTGTTCTAAGCCGTTTATAGAAGACGCTTAAATAAAAATAAACCTAACATATCCTATTTAAAGACGCATTGATACTTATGAAAATTTTTACCCAAAGACTTGATAGCAACCAATTAAGCACAGAGCAATTGGCCCGTCTTGACAGCCAAAAGCAAAATAAAAACTATCTTTATTTAGACTTTGATACTCGGCAACGCAGCCGCTTTAAAACGCTAAATGAAACTCAAGAATCTATCGGTATTGATTTACCTCGTACTGAAACTTTAAAGAGTGGCTGTGTATTGTCAAATCAACAAGGAGATCTTATTCAAGTGCTAGCTTCTAACCAACCGTTAATCTGTGTGACTGCCGATGATGATTTTACGTTGATGAAAGGGGCTTACCACTTAGGCAACCGTCATGTGCCGCTAATGATTACGCCAAAGGCTTTATATTTTGAACCAGATCATGTTTTGGAGGCGATGCTACAAAACTTAGGTCTTTATACCGAGCAAGTACAAGCACCTTTTGAACCTGAAACCGGGGCATATAAAGGCGGTCATAGCCATGTTCATAGTGACAGCCATGCTCATGCTCACAGCTATTCAGATGATAACGGGCATTCTACGCATAGCCATTCACATGACTGAAATAATCCCTAACTTATCTAAAGCCATCACGCCTCAAGCTAATAAATATAATATGACCCAGTTAAAAGATATTGATGTTACTGGTCGTTTACTGATGCTAGCATCTAGCAATCTCCCTATTGGGAGTTATACCTATTCTCAAGGTATTGAACCGGCCATTGAGGCAGCTCTTATTCATGATGAAGACAGTACGCTACAGTTCATGCAAGATTATCTTGAGCTTGCATTAATAGGCTATGAGTTGCCATTATTGGCTTTGATGATCAAAGCCCTGACTTCAGATAATGAGAAACTAGCACAAGCTTTAGGTGCAGATTATCATGCCAACCGTGAAAGTAAAGAGTTTGTTTATGAGTCCAGTCAACTGGCAATCTCTTTATCGGCTTGGCTTGATGAAGTATTAGATTTAAACGTACCTGATGAGCTTCTTGAGCATGGTTTTTTGCCACTTTTTGCCAATATATGTGCGCATTGGCAAGTAAAACCTGAACAAGCGATAACCACTTATGCCTTTGGTCAAATCGAAAATATGGTATTGGCAGCGGTAAAAACCGTTCCCCTTGGACAAATGGCGGGACAACGAATCATTTGGCAGTTGCAACAACAGTTAAGTCATCAAAGTTATCAAGTGGCGGATAATGTCAATCAGGCTTATGAACAATGTTTTAATCAGTCAAAAGGTATAGAGGTACAATTAGATATACACTCTCATTCTAGTCTGCACTCTGAAGATTTGAATCATACAATAGCAGAATTATACCAACACCTTAACATGTCGGCTAATTTGCCCAACTTAGCCATGTTGTCTTGTCAACATGAACGGCAATATAGTCGTTTGTTTCGATCTTAAAGCCACTTTACATACAATTATCAAAAAAAATAAAGGAAAAACTTATGGCACTTACCCCTAACAGTGAGCAACCACAAAACCAAAAAAATTCACAAGAGCAGACAACGTTATCTCCTCTGCGTCTAGGCATCGGTGGACCAGTTGGATCTGGCAAGACAGCCTTAACCCTTAGATTGTGTCAGCGTCTACGTGATGAAGTGAATATGGCAGTGGTCACCAATGATATCTATACCAAGGAAGACTCTGAGTTTTTGACTCGCAATAATGCCATGCCTGCTGATCGTATCCGCGGGGTTGAAACGGGTGGCTGTCCTCATACGGCTATTCGTGAAGATGCCTCAATTAATCTATCTGCAATTGCTGAGTTACAAGGTCAGTTTGACGGTCTGGAGCTAATCATTATAGAGTCTGGTGGAGATAATTTAGCGGCAACATTTAGTCCTGAATTATCCGATCTAACCTTATATGTCATTGATGTTTCAGCGGGTGACAAAATTCCTCGTAAGGGTGGCCCCGGTATCATGAAGTCTGATCTACTAATTATTAATAAAACAGATTTAGCCCCTTTAGTTGGCGCATCTCTTGAGGTCATGGCTCGTGATGCAGCGAAGATGCGTGGTGATAAACCGGTAGTATTTAGCAATATGAAAACTGGCGATGGTCTGGATGATATTGTTGCCTTTATCAAAGATAAGGGTATGATTGGAGCAGCATAAATAACGGTGGTAAGATATTAATTAGTCAAATATTTTCATCAGATATAATTTAATGCGCATAAAAAAGAGGACTTAAAGTCCTCTTTATTTTTTTTACTAATCGATATAAACGCTGAGGGCAATTTATAAATTAGTTTACGTTACATTCGTTTAAAACAACTAGCTACTAATTATAGTTGACGCTCTTTTTCATTAAGATCCATATCTCCTACAATATCTGGACCTTCATGACCTAACCAAGCATAAAGACCGCCGCCTATAGCAGCACCGATAATAGGCGCAACCCAAAATAACCATAACTGGGAGATACTCCCACCACCCACGAACAAAGCTACAGCTGTTGAACGTGCTGGATTCACTGAAGTATTAGTAATTGGAATACTAATTAAATGAATCAAAGTTAATCCAAGACCGATAGCAATAGGTGCAAAGCCAACAGGCGCTCGGTGATGGGTAGAGCCCATAATAATAATTAAAAATACTGCTGTTAACACCACTTCAGCGATAAAAGCCGACATCATGCTATAACCACCTGGTGAGAAATCACCAAAACCATTAGTAGCAAATGCACCTGCTTTAGTCGCATCTATTGCAAAGCCTGCTTGACCTGTGGCAATGAGATAGATAATAAAAGCACCAAAAACGCCGCCTAATACCTGTGCAATGATATAGCCAGGTAACTGTGAGGCAGGAAAACGCTTCCCTACCATCAGGCCAATACTAACTGCTGGATTAAAATGACCACCAGAGATATGACCAAATGCATACGCACCTGTCAAAACGGTCAAACCAAAGGCCAACGCCACACCTACAAAGCCTAGGCCTAGAGGATTGCCGTCACCTCCAAAGTTTGCAGCAAATACTGCACTACCACAACCACCAAGAACTAACCACATAGTGCCTAAAAACTCGGCCGCTAATTTTTTTGAATTTGTCATGTCACTTTCCTTGTAGAAGACGATTATCGTCTTTTATAAATTGTTATTGTTTTACTCATTTTATAATCAAATAAGAGGCCAAGCCATTAACATTCTCAACATTGATTATTAATTGATATCATCATTAGTGTAGATTTAATTAACGGCTTAATCTTAATTTAAACAAAGCAATTGTACCTGTGTTTTTTATTCAATGGTTAAGATTTTTTTGTTTTTTTACCATTACGACTTTAAAGTTTTCATATATAGCTTTCTCAATGTCAACTAAACATTATCTTAAAAGTTGTTTATATTTTATATAATTATCATACTAAGGATTAAATAATAGTCTGGCCAATGAAGTTTCTTATAATTAGTAACTTACTTAACTTATTATTAAGGCGTAATTACAATATGACCGAACATACTGACCAATTTACCGAATCTAGAAGCATGACGCGTTTGGCTGGTATTTTTATAATGATTGTAGCAGCAGCCACCCTGTTTTTTATCTTTACCATCAATGCAGAAACGGTTCCAAGAATTTATGTAGTACTGCCTTTTTTCTTAATGTTAGGGCTTGGTATAATGCTTTTTCCAATTAGTAAAGCTGAGTCGCTTCATCTTTACGGAACCACGCAAATGCCATTTAAACATATGCCACTTGGTTTAAAAGCATGCATAATTATGGGTGCATTATTTAGTGTAGTGCTGTTGATACTTTGAAGATAATTATGATCTCCACTATTAACTTGACTATTATCTTGCTGACCTAGTGTTTTGCTAACTTAGTGTCTTGCTAACCTAGTATCTTGCTTATTAGTA
>NZ_JAGLBC010000124.1:6826-7039 GCF_018260395.1 Psychrobacter sp. | reverse complement strand
CCCTAAAACAGGTAAGGATCGAAGCTTTCACTGTCGTTGGGTTGATAAGATAGGATATGAAAAGGATACTGGGATTGTCTATTTACGTTTTACTCATGATGTTGTACCTCTTATTACAAGACTTGAGCAACAATTTACCAGTTATGATATAGAACAGATTAGCAGCCTAAGCAGTGCATATGCCATTCGACTTTATGAGCTATTAATACAATG
>NZ_JAGLBC010000124.1:0-6816 GCF_018260395.1 Psychrobacter sp. | reverse complement strand
ATTACTGCCAAATATGATCAGCATAAAAATGGCCGTATCATTACTGGTTTTACTTTTAGGTTTAAGCTTAAAGCCAAACCTAAGAAGACTATAGAAAGAAATAGAGATAGTGATACTGGAGATATGTTTACAGTTGAAGGGCTGAATGATAGACAACTGGGGCGTATTGCACGTAATCCTAATTTCATAGCAGATTATAACCATCTAGTTAGCTCTACCAGCCTTGCTGGTCAAGATAATAAAGCATGGGAGTTTGAGATGGTTAATCGATTGAAAAAAGATCCTTCACAATTTAAGAAACGACCTATTACAGATTATCTTGAATATTAAATAAACAAAATAAACTTCATCTACCAATGATTTTTTAAGGCTATAGTTATGATAAAAATAGAGAATTTGACAATTAATATTAATAAGCTGTCAGTAGAAAATGATGAATTACTGGATTCACAAATACCATCAGTAGTAAGAGACGAACTTGTCAGTACGTTACGTATTATTAGCGAAGATTCAAGATTTTCTGGTCAAACAGTAGTTATTCCTGAAGGCTGTGAAAAGTATGGGTTTGCGCAGGGAGAGTTTGATCTACCCATACTATTAGAATTTTTAGCAGATATGCTTGAGTAGAGGGGATAATCTAGATATTTAGGCTTCTACTCTATCAAATATCCAGTTTATCCAACCTTTTACTGTACTACAGCGTCTTTTAAAAGTTATCTTTTGTTTATTTACCTTGTACATATTATAATCTTTCAGCAATTCCTCAACCCTTTCATGGGATGGATAATCACCTTGTTCAATATAGTCTCTCATTATAATGTTAAAAGGCTTATGAGATAGGATAATGCGTACTAACTCAATTTGTCTTTGCTGCAGAGACTGAGAAAAAATAGATTCTCCTAACTGCGTTAAGCTATAACTTTTATCAGGATTGGAGGTAATTAGATTAAGATATCTACCACCATTTCCATAGTAGTCTGCCTGTCTGACTACAAAATGAAATTCCTCAGCAATTGCAGGTTTAGACATAGCTTCATTTCTATAACAAAGTAACTCACATAAGTTAATTACCTTGTCTAAGTCGTTACATTGTGGGAAAGGCAATTCAGGCTCTTCCACAATGGCCACAGTATTAATAATTTCTTGCAACTTTTCAAAATTTAAAGCATCTTTTACAATACTGTACCTGTCTTCCTTAACCATTCTTATTGAGCTTGGATCTTCTAGCTGCTCAAATTCGTATTCCCTCAAATAAAAATTGCCGTCCGAATAAGTTAGGAATATATTACGTACTTCTTTATTTATGCATTTTTCTTCGAGTTTTTTAGTCCAAGTTCGATACGGATAATAAATCTGCCTTACTAAAAAATTATCATGTATTAAGTTTTTTACTTCGACAAGATATATATAGTTTTCAGATTCAAAGCCGCCATCTATTTCAATTTGAGACTTTGATACTGAAAAATTGATATCAGAGAGTTTAAAATTAAAATCTCCTGATCCCATTCGTCCGCCTATCACATGAGTAATTTCATCTTCTTCAAAGAATGAATTTAATATGCCACATATATTTGCACATAAAAGAGCCGTAGTTTCGCTGCTTATATGCTCGATATCTATGGCAGTTATATAACTAGGCAGTTTCTTTGCATCTTTTGTTTCTAACTTATTATGTTTTATCTTTTCAAATATATTAAACCTTCCAATCACATAAGTCCGATTGCTCATAGGTAAAATTGCTAACCCATTGTCCAAAAATATTTGAGGCATTTTTTCTTGATAGTCGAACTTCGCCATTAATCGCGCTTGGTGAAATTCATTAATTTGTGATGAACTGATATTAAATACGCCATTTGCATTGATATGTTTAAGAATAGAATACTTCTCAAAAAGTGCTTCCCATGTAGTATCAATTATGCTTTTCTTGGGTTTACTCATAATTTCTCACTAAAACTTCAGTAACCTCGCCTCTCTTACTCGCTATAGAGTTAATATGACGTTTAGCACCAATTTCTATTATTTCAAAATCTTTATATAAGTCTTTAATAAAAGAAGTAGCAGAATTTGATAATAAGAACTTAATGCCTTTTTGATCTAATTTAATACAAACGTCCCTTAGCCTTTCTTGTTGGTCAACCCCAAAACCACCTTCTACGTAGCCTGTAAAATTAGAGCTTTTTGATACAGGGTCGTATGGAGGGTCGAGATAGACAAATGCACCTCTTCGAGCCCCCTTAAGTGCATCCTCAAAATCACAACTAAGAAAAGATATATTATTATTATTTAGATATTTACTGACAGCAATCAATACAGGCTTATTGACAATATTAGGGTTTTTATAGTTCCCAAAAGGTGTATTAAATTCTCCTGAACTATTTACTCTGTAAAGTCCATTAAAACACGTCTTATTGAGATAGATAACTCTTGAAGCACGCTTTAAAGCTGATAAGTTATCAAAACCTTCTTCCCTATCCTGGGAACGGATACTATAAAAATACTCAGAATCGTTTTTATGTGTCGCAAGATCTTCAATTAACTCTTCAACATTATCTCTAACTACTTCATACACATTAATCAATTCAGCATTATAGTCATTAATTACAGCTTTTTTAGGCTGCTGATTAAAAAATACAGCTCCACCACCAATGAAAGGCTCATAGTATGTAGAGATGTTGCTGGGGATCAACGGTTGAATATCGTTCATTAACTGACGTTTCCCACCTACCCATTTTAGAAATGGCATTACTAACTTGTTCTTTGCTTTTGCCACTTTTACCTCTTTAAAAACATTTCGGTTTAAATAGCGATTAGCATAGTTAACCGCTAGAACCTACTATTATAAGAAATGTAGCCATATAGATCTAAATCTTCAGTGACTGAAGCAGTATAGAGCATAAAGCCTTGCTCAAGAATAGTCATCTTAAAGCCTTCATTGTTATCATGGTGTCCTTCTAGACGTTCTAAAAGTCCTTTCTTTATCTCAGGATAGTCAGCTTCATAATCGGGAAGCTTGCAATTCTTTATAGCCTTAATCAATCTTTCTTTTTGCTCTACGCTTAAGTCAATAGAACCGATTTTAGGGTTTAAACTGTGTGAAAACATAAAAATACCTTTTATTTGATAGGGTCAAATGCTTCAGATGGCCGAATAAAAGTAGCCTTCTGAAGCATTGGTAAATGTTGCCAGTGCTGCGGCATCTCAACAATAGCGCTTTCTCCGTCAACAATTAACAAACATTGTCCTTTAGGCATTGTCTTTAATTCATTCTTATCAACAAGAGGAATGTCTTTTATGCCTTGGGGCGTTTCTTGTTTTGATTGATATGTGCTTCCATCTGGACGCACTTTAACTGGATAATGTATATTTACTGCTTGCGCGGGTATAGTGCCTGCTAACTCACTAAAATATTCTGCTGATATATTATCATTAACTCTGCATATTACTTTTACATCACAAGCGCCAATAAGATTATTACTATCGTCTTGGCCATATTTCTTATATAAACCTGCTAAGGTTTGAATGTATATAAACGTCGGTAATTTATAGCTCCTCATCGTGTTGAATTTGTCTGTTAGCGCATCAATTTTACCGCCGTTTAGCAGCTCATCAAAAATTAAGAATACGTCTTCACGTTCTCTATAATTTTTCATTAATAGCCTTATTATGTGCGTAACCATTGTACTATATAAGCTTTCAGTCTCAGTTTGAGAGATTTGTTCAAACTGTAAGAAAATTGCCTGATTTGACTGTTTTAATACGTCTTTTAACGACACATCACTACTAGACATATTATCTGCAATTATTGAATTATCAAGGAACTCAAGAGCTGATAATAAAGCAGAAACAGCAGATGCCATGAATCGCTCATTTTCCCCTGCAAGGCGCGCTTGCCGCATAAGTTTTGCAGGCACATCTTCCCCTTCGTCAATAATATCAGCTATTAGCTTGTTACCGCTTTTAAAATCGCTAATATAATTATAGACACTAGGCAACGATACTACTCCATCTCTTCCTTTAAGATGCAAAATAATACCTCTTAGTAGCTTTTGCGCAGTTTGAGCAAATGCTTTAGCTTCATCAGATATGGCAGGAATAAGAATTTTAACCAGCTCACCTAATTCACTATCGTCTACATCATCAAGAAAATTGTATTTTAAACTTTTAGGATCAGTAGGATTTATAACAATATCTTGATACCCAAAACCTTTGATAATGTTGTTGGCACATAGGGTGCCCCAAATTTCAGGCTTAATATCAGTGACCAAGTACGACTTACCCGACTTCGACCAGTCCACAATCTGCGAGTAAATATAACTTGTTTTACCTGTACCGCTTACACCTACAACTAGCCCTCTTTTTTCATTAGAGGCAGTGTAATTCGGTAAACTCGTTCGCCAAGCATCATTTTTTAACTGCCTTTTATTAGCCTTACCATAAAATAATAATGGCTCACCAACTACACCAAAATTCACTCTTTTACGTAGTAAATTACTATCGGTATTACGTCGGCTAGGCCGAAGTTCGGAGCGTGGACTAGTATCTTTTATAAACTCATTATAAAACCAAGTTCCAGTAAAACCGCAGATAGCTACCGCACAGACAACAAGCATTAAATACAAATGAATATTATTCATTAACTGGTTGCCTACCTTCGCATTTAATCAGCCTCTGGGGTTGAAAAACGGTATCTTTTGTCCAAGTGCAACGTACTAAATAGAATGCCTTACTCTGCTTATCTTGTACGATATAACCCCTTTTTGTTAGTTCGTCTAGCTTGTCATCATTTTCCCATACTTGTAGTTTGCAGTTTCTGCAATCTGCACAATATAGCGTTGTTCTAATGTCAGCGGTAACACCCATGCAAACCTCTACTTATAAGACCATGATCCAAGATAAACACCTGTAATTTGAAGGCGTGAGTGCCCCAACTCACTACTAATTTGTAACCTTGCTTGTCTATCTATTTTCTTCTCATTGTCAGAGAGTTCACGTACACCGCCAACAGCAGGGCATAACAATCCTGTTAGCTCTAGATAACGGTTTTGAGCATAAAGATGCCGTAGACCATGCGTTTGTCCAATACCTGCCTTTCTCGTCTCATATTCAAACGTATTTTTATGCTGTTTATAAGATTTATCGACAGGAATAAGAGAACCATCTTTGGCCAGTGCTTGTACACGTTCTAAAAGCTGAACTTGTCTACTATTCAAAATCGGTATTTCACGATACCTGCCGCCTTTGGACCAGGATGGCTTGATCATAATCTTATCAGCAGCATGAGGAGGATAGCCTCCAAGAGCATAGCTAGGCATGAATTTCATAGCTTCTTCACGCCTTAACCCAAACTCTTTTTGCAGTTCATTAGATAGCAAAACGTGCGGAGATAACTTTGATAAATCGACTTTTGATAAATCGACTAGATCAATAGATTTATCTTTGTTAGTAATGTATTTGCGATTGGCTATACCAAGCTCGTCATTGCTTTTTACTAACCCTCTATTGTCTATTTTTTCAGCCAGCCACCGCAAAGCAGACATTCTATTTTTTATAGTCCCGTTAGAGACCCCCTCATTTTTCCATCGTTTAACAAGAGCGTTTATATGACGTCCTTTAAGATCATGCGGCTTTAATTCATTTACTTTATAGCCTGCTTCATCTAATTGTGAAACGCAAAGCGACAATATAGATCTTCTATTTGCTTGGGTCGCATACGAGCCATCACGATTGCGGCTGCATATCTGTAAAATTTTATGTTCTAGTTTTTTCATTTTGTCGTCGTTGGTAAGTGTTAATGAGCTAACTAATATAGAAATATCAGCTTTTGATAGCTACAAAGGTAAGACAAAATAATAATGAATTTCAGATATATCGAGATAAAGACAAGGCTAAACACACGTTATAAAAATAAGTGGTAATAATCTGATAATGCAAAACTCATATGTTCTAAGTATTTTAGATGTTTAAACTGCTTAAAATGCATAGAAAAAATGTGCAGCGAAAAAGGATATAAAATCAAAAAATAAGAGCCTTCAGTATAGCTTTTCTATGGTAATCACGCAACCAAACTGTTATTAATTTAGTTGTATACTATGATTATCAAGCAATTATATTGTCGTCACTACTGAAATGTAGTGACGACAATATAATTGCTTATGCTTGACTATTAAATTCATCTCCTTTCTATACATATACTAATTTTATTTATTATTCATATTACTAATTTGTACAATCTTTTAATTGAGCGTTTTATAAGTTTTTAAAATAAATATGCTTTTATAGTTTTTAATAGCTTTTAAAAACTTTTAGGTCTGGTACAACCCATGAGATATATAGCTTGTGGCTTCTATATGAATAGGTTTATCGCATTATATGAATAGGTTTATCGCATTATATGAATAGGTTTATCGCATTATATGAATAGGTTTATCGCACATAAAAATAAACTGTTTTACAACCTATTTTAAATAGGTTAAGATATGTCTTAATTGTATGGATTTGGCTTATGAGTATGACTGAGATAGTTGTTAAGGATAATGCATTAATACAAGCAAGCTATACGCTTGACCTAGTAGAGCAGCGCTTGATGCTACTAGCTATTATGGAAGCGAGACAAACAGGAAAAGGCATCAAACCAGATAGTTTGCTAGAGATACACGCTCATAGTTATGCTGAACATTTTAATGTCAATAAAGAGACAGCTTACACAGTGATGAAAGATGCCTCTAAGGCACTGTTTGATCGGTATGTAACATATCATGATAGGAACCCTAAAACAGGTAAGGACAGAAGTTTTCATTGTCGTTGGGTAGATAAGAT
>NZ_JAGLBC010000123.1 GCF_018260395.1 Psychrobacter sp. | reverse complement strand
CTTGACCATCAATACCATAACCATCGGATAACGTTAAATTCACGGCCATCTACCCGTTGTATAATTAAACTCAATACTAGATTGTGGGCTGGCTTGATTGGATGATGGCGCTATAAAGTCAACACTAAAAGGATGTGTATTAAATGCTTCTAGCTTCATTAACACCATTGCATCACGATAGTTTTGCTCGGCCTCTGAGGATGTTATGCCTACCGGCTGTACTCCAAGATTTTGGGCGCCTTCCATACGTTTTGCTTGCATTAAATCACATCGAGCCTTTACCACTGGTCGCATAATTGACCACTCGTGATTATAAAGTTGAGTGGATCCATCGATCAAAAGCGGTAAATTATCTTCAGTATCATCTAAGGTAAACGCATGTAAAAAACCGGCCCACGCAATATAATCACGGCATACGTCAATGACAATTGATAAAACATCGGTATCTAACAGCGAATAACCTGTTGTTAATAACTCGTCGTATAAATGGCTTGCGATATCATTGATATCGCCCTCCAAATAATTATCTTGTCTGATCGCCATTGTTTAACCTTAACCAAAAATAGACACGCCGCCGCTGCTGCTAATTGGTGAATAACTGCCAAACGCATTTAAAGCGCTCATTAATGTATTTGCATAAACATCATTCTTGCCAGCCCCAATCTCACCAGTCTGGCCAAAATAGTTATAACGACAAGTGACCTGAATTTGTAAAATCTGACTGCGGCTTGCTGAATCAATCTCGCCGCCACCGTCTGGGAAGGTAATCGCACAATCTTTGAGTAGGTACTCATGTTTGCCTTTGATGGTATTCCCATCTGAGGCGAATCCATCATAAATACGAACCAATGGAATCTCACCTTTGTGTTTGTTGACGATATCTTCAGCAAATTTAGCAATGGTACCTGATTCGGTTTCAATCATTGTCCATTGGCTCTCAAAGTTGGTTTTAGGCGGCGCGGTCACATGGCTTTGTAGGCCATATGCATAATCAACGTCTGCGGTATCATGATTGGTAATCATAGGACGCTGGAAGTTTTGAATTAAAATATAAAGGTTTTCATAACCTTCTGGCTTACAAACAGCGTTACATGCAAGCATGGCTGCGCCTAATGATTTGGCTAGCTCGTGCATTTGTGAATAAGCTTGTAAGGTAGGTGAATTGCTTTTCATAAAAAATAACCCTAATCAATAAATGTTAGGGTTATTTTGATGGATAGTAGGACTTAGTCTTTAGGGGTGTTCCATTAGTAAGGGGATAGGTAGGCTACATGATATGGCATACCTACCATCGCTGCACCTAAATTAATATCTTTAAATTCTATTGAAACAGCAATTTCAGGTACGATATGCCAGGGTACCAATTTTTGAAGGATTGGCGCTATCTCAGTGATATCACTATTACTTGAATCTAAGGTTAATGCAATACGAACGCGGCTGGTTAAAAACGTGCCTGGTAACTGCCTCTCAGTGACATTTTTAGGGTAAGTATCAACAAGCGCTTTAGAGTGCCATAACCTTAATATTCTGTTTTTTCTAGGGAATAGCATATCAAGTACAAACTGCAAAAAAGCAAGGCCGCGTTCACTTGCCATCGACTGCCAATTAGCTAATATCATCGCCATAATATCATCTGATAAACCATCTTCATCTTGACGCAATATCACCAGGCCATTTAGTTTACTAAAGCGCTCTAAGACTGTTCTGCCGCCTTGCCAGGGTATGCCGTAATTGTGCATATCGTTAAGTTCATCTAAGCTAAACTCATGAATCAATTTAGCGATTAGACTCACTGTGGCTGCCTCTAAATCATCCGCTTGATGGCTTTTAGCTAAGGGATTAATAAACTCTAATGCGGTAAGCTTATTCATGGATTACAACGTCCAAATCGAGGTGCCAGTATCGGCTGTTCTCGTAAATTCAATAGTGATGCTATCTTCAGTAATATAGGCCCATTCATGCGGCTTAATGGAATTATCATTTGTATTTTCGGTGATCACTGAGAAATCACTAATCCTATCTTGAAAAGCGATAATATCATTTCTTATCTTGATAGATATTTCCTGCTTATTGAAACCATCTGGATTAGGGTAGCTTGCTGCCAATGTGTGCTTGCCAAAATTTTGTAGCAGTAATTCTTTAATCTGTGTTTTCACTGAATCCATATCATGCACTGAAGCTAATCGGCCTGATATGGTGATTTTATAAGGTCTTTCCACCACTGGTATCACATAAACTCTATCTGTTAGTAGGCTATCGGCTTTGGCAATCAGTTTTTTAATATCATCAATCAATAGCGCTTGCTCTGACTGTGTTTTGGCTGATACGGTTAAAAACAAGTGATTGATAGCATCAAGTGATGGGCCATAGTTTTTCTCATTAATCGCCTCATTCCATACGGCCATATAACTAAAGCGCTGCATAAAATGTTTACGAATTAAAAAATCAAAATTACCCATAAATACGGCGTTTTGGTCGTACATTGATGGGAAGCTTGCCAGTAAGCGCATCTGTGCAACGGATAACGGATCAGCGCCGGCACGTACCATATCGCCAGCTTTAAAGTACATATTCAACTTGCTTTCATTAGACGCGTAAATCTCGCTTAATGCAGCCGCCCCAAGCGTTGACACATCAACCTCACCATAACACTGCGTAATAGATATCGTGAAGCTATCGCCGGCTTGCGCGGTTAGGCCGGCGCGGTCTGAATCCCCAAAAATCACGCTTATATTTTGAAGGTCATCAGTTTGAAGGTTGTAAACAGCCTGGCCTAATGCAGCGTTCATAAACTTTGGGGTGTAATCGTAAACTTGGTTTTGAGTGGTATTTACCACGCGTAAGCCAGCAAAATAGGCGTCATCACTTGTCGCCACATTAATTCTAAAAAAAGACTCGGTAACTGGTATGGTGGTGTCGTTATGAATAATAACACTTTGCTCGGTTAGCACTTTTTTTGTATCACCAGGCTCAATCGTGATTGACGTCATAAGCCGCCACTGCCTGCCAGTACCATCCTCGATTAAACGGCCCTGGCTTAAATTAACCTGGTCGGTACCTTTATTTTCAATCGTGATTAAATGCTGACAAGGGGTTGCTACTGGTAAAATCCCTTTATTGATAGCATCGGCAATAATTGTACTTTCTTTTGACTTGATAAACGGCTCGACAATATTGACGCTATTGTCACGAATCAACCATAACACCGTCTCTACTGCTGATATGAGCATGGCTCTTACAGTAGGGTCGCCGGCGCGCCAGCGCTCTGCAATATCCGGATAATCATTGAGGTTGCTATCAATACTAGATAGCATTTTTTGGCGTATTACATTACTTTGCACTGACATTGTAATAATCCTGCTCAATATCGGTTATAGGGTTGTCGTTTAATCGGATATCTATATCACCAATGGATAAAAAAACATTAAGCTGATCAAATCCTACCGGCTGTGTTGATATGCTAAGCTGATTGTCATTTAATCTACCAATAAGTGGTATATCTAGTCTTAATTTATCGATAAAACTATCGGCTACCTCTGCGGATAATTCTTTTAATAGCAGTGCTTTCGCATCTGCGCCGTAACTTTGCGAGAAGTACCCATTAGGTGGCGTATTCAGCCAATGATGAATCATTGCTTTTATATTTTCCGCGGTTATCACTTAATACCTACCTCTGATAAAGGGGTGTCTATCGGAATAGAAGCCAATAACGATTGTTTACGGCCTTTAGCCTGCATTGGCATCTTGGACGCGTCAATAAACTTAGAATGAGAAATACAAGCCAATAGCACATCAAGCCAGGTAAATGCTATACCTATAAACCCTAAAATAGCCAATAAGCCAGCGGCGCCATATCCCCACGCCTGAGCTGTGATAATGGCATGATAAAAGCGCCATAATAAAAACAACAAAAAGACAATAAGTGGGCCACTAAATACAACTGATCGCTTTAAATATTCACCGATGGCAATTGATAGGGTGTGAGGATCAATAACTGCTTTAAAGAGATTTAACCGGCTTAAAATATCAACATAGGCATAAAATATCATGACAAATAACATGCCGGACAAAAAGAAGTCTATTATATAAGCGTTTCTCATACCCTATCCCTTATTAAGCCGCGTTCTGCTTTAGCACTTGCTCAAGCTTGGTTTCAAGATCGGTTTTTATCTGTGTTTTGGTTGTAATCTCTGTATCTAGCTGAGTGCTTGTCTCATTCAGTGCTGATAGTATTTGGGCCTTGTTTTGTGGCGCGCGGCTAGACTTGGTTTTCATTACCACTGTCTTAGCTTGCTTATTACTGAAGGCCGCTTGCCCTCTGGTTACTATTGACGCTATTTCATCAACTGAGGCGTTAAAGGCTGGCTTGTACGTGTTGTCAAAGTCACCGGTTGTCGGTTGTGTTTTGCCGTTGATATCGACACGGAATAAATCAATGCCGCCGCCTTTGGTTGCGCTGTCTGATTCACGCAAGTAGATTTTGACCGATTGGCCGCCCTCTAAAGCGATAAGCACTGGCCTGGCACTGGCACCTGATACGCGAGCTACTTTCATCACCTCTGTTACAACAATTTGCTGCTTAGTACTTTTAGATAACCGCTGTGTAAAGTCTTTAACAAGCGGCGTATTTTCGTTTATCTCTGATAGTTTCATAAAAAAATAACCCCAACGTTTTAATGATGGGGTTATTATCTCTTAACTCATGCTTTATATATAAGGGTGTTCCACTATACGCCAGTGCTACGGCGGTAATGACCTGCTTTTAAACCACGACTCATATTTTTAGCTTTTACTGGGTCTATATTATAAATACCGCGCTTTAAACCTTTAGCAAATGACAGCATACGTTTTTTAACAGCGGTACCTGTGGTTGATTTCTTACGCGCTTTCTTTAAAGCTGATTTTTGCGCTGGACTTAGGCGTACCTTACCAGCAATGCGTTTATTTACAACAGTAAGCTTGCCATTACGAACCGCTTTAACGGCCTTATAAACAACGTTACTATTGCCTACTTTACGTTTGGTCGTTTTACCAACGCTTAATGGCTTTCTAGCTGCATCGTACATACCTTCATCTTCCAATGCTTCTTCTTCTGGTGTCTCTAGCATTTCATCATCACCATACGCGAAGGTTGCAATGAAGTTATCCAAATCGCTATCGGCTGGCATGTTTTCTAAAACAATTTCAGAAGCCGCTTCGATAGCTGGGTCGGCAATTTCAGTATCACCATCAAAAATATCTGAGATCATATCATCGTCAACGCCTAGTGATGATAACGCATCTGAGATATGGGCCGCTAAAATTGATTTAACAGTTGAATCAATTTCATCATCGTCATCATCTGGATCCTCATTGAATGACTCTAAGATAAGGCTATCAAGTAATTCACTTGGCAATAAATCTTGATCTGCAAAGTCTACTTCATTGACAATGCCAGCCATCATTAAAACGATTTGCAGCGCGGCCAATCGCATCTGTGTCGTCGCATGTGTGGCTTGGCGTTCATCGATTAAATCAAATTCAATGCCTTCAGCTGCTTTTTTGGCATCTTGGGCTGAGTCAAATTGATACTGTTCGCGCTCAAATCGACGCTCTAAATTACGGTTAATAATATAATCAGGTGTTAACATTTTCGTGTCCTTATGTTTTTACGAAGTTAAAAGTAATTATTTAGTGATTGTGGTTTCAAAGTAAACTTGACGCGCGCATCCTTCAGGGCGCTTGATAAGTTTAATATCCACTTTCTCAAATGGATTGTCGGCTCTTGGGGTGATATCAAGGCCGTAAAACTTGCCAGCAAGCTCTGCGACTGGTTGCAGTAAACCGGCTGAGCTTGTCGCATTTAAAAAGCGGCGAATTTCTGCATCTGCATCATCAACATAGCTACTCATACCCTTTAATAAATGCTTTTTAGCAATGCTAACTACGGCATTATCGACATAAGTAGTGATTTCGGCGGCGTTAATTAGACGTAAAGCGCTTGTCTTACTATCGTATTGCGTTAAGGCATCACCGTAAATCCAGCGATCACCGGCATCAAAGCGCTCATTTAAAACCACGTTTACGCCAGCGGCGGCTAGTGCATTTTGGGCTTCTTCATCAAGACTTACACCAGGCAGTGCTTCCATATTTCTAAAGCTTAATGGAAAATCATAGCCGGCAATCGGTCTATTTACCGGCGGTATGCCGGATGAATTGGTACTCGCATTGCGAATCAATAACTGTCCTAGATAATCACCAACGCAAGGGCGCCATTTTTTACGTGCTAATACACTTGAGCTATTGGCTGGGCGTGATACGTTCGGATTCCAAAATAACCATAATCGATGGTCTTTAACGTTGATTGATTCTGCAAGCGCGGCGGCTGAGGCCCAATCATTAATCTTGCCAATATCTAACAGTACATGACAGTTAAGCTTGCTCATAACTTTAGCGACAGCTTCAATCACCGGCACGTTACTGGCTTCACATACGACAAGATAACGAGGACGATCTCGCATATCTACCAGGCTGCGCGTGATCTGTTCTGGTGTGCTATCGACAACGCTTGTCGCTGGCACGTTTACCACGGCTTCCGCTTTACGATAGGTGCCTTGATTCTTATAAGCATTAACCGCTTTTAAAGCATTGATAATATCAGTGGCTTGTGCTGGGTTGTAAGTGGTTTCAATGGTTTCAAAAAAATCATTGTCGCCGTTTAATGCGCCGTGAAAGTCTAGTTTTTCAGTGATATAACCAAAATCATTTGGATAATTGATTTCAAGCTCGTCAGCGCCGCCGCCAGTGTATAAACGGCCTTGTAAGCGCGTGATAACACTATCATCAATCTTATCAGCAAACGTGATATCAAAGATTAGATTGTTTAAAGGGTCATTTGGCTGTGTCGGCGATTTATCATCGGTCACTTGTAATTTGACAACAACGTTATTATCAAAAGCGTATTCCGTGACAAATTCAACGCTTGCCAGCGCGCTAAATACCTTACTGGTGGTCACTGTAATGGAAGTGGGTAGCACGTTTAAATATAATTGAGTGGTCATAAAAAATGCCTATACTGTAATGGGTATAGGCATAGTATAGAATTAGCTTGAATGATTAATTAGGGGTGTTCCTAATGGGTATTTTCACCACGAGGACACGTTCCCCAAACTGGCTTAGGTTTAGTCCATGCGGTAGCATCGTTGTCAAAATTATTTGGTTTAGATGCTATATTAGCTACGCACCATTGTGATAAGTCTTGATTAAACGATGATGCACCAGCAAACATATAAT
>NZ_JAGLBC010000122.1 GCF_018260395.1 Psychrobacter sp. | reverse complement strand
TATGATAGTGCGTAAGTTCTATAATATTTAATCCTTACCTAAGCTTGTAACTCATGAGCAACATATTATTGCAACTAAATAGCAAAATTCATTATTAATCTACCTAGTAGCTTGCTAAGGTATGCTGTTAAATTATGAGGCTAAGATTTATCCAAACTTCGCCTTAAACTATATTCCAATAAACTATATTCCAATAAACTATAATCCAATTTATTTGATAGGTTTATAGTAAATTTACCACAAACATTGAGCATAGATATTGTTTCAATACTATTTTTTAAACCCTCCAAGGACTATTTTTCATGAATTTTATTTCTAAAAATTTTATTATCAAACAAATGCTTCCTATTATGGCATTGGGCGCTTCTGCAGCTATGATTATTACGCCAGCTCAAGCCCTAGACATTAAACAAGACCAAATTAACAATTGTGTTAAAGGCGCGGTAAGCTATAAAGTGGCTGATAATGCCACCGCTCAAAAACTATGTACCTGTACTGTTAATGTGCGTAGTAAGATGACATTAGGTCAAATGTGGGAAATTGAAAGTTATGCCCAAAGTGGCAAAAACCCTGCTACTCTTCCCTATGCTAAAACCATGCAAAGCGACTTACAACAATGTACTAAGGGCTTAAAACTTAACCCACCTCAAAAACCTAAAGCTTAAGCTATTTCAAGAGACTTAATCGATATTATTTACATAGGTTGACAATTGTCAGCCTTTTTTATTGACTAGTTTTACTGAATGCTTACACGCCATGCTTTGAGTCACTGTTAAATGTTAGTTAAACTACTATAACTGCCTTAAAGCTTAATAAACCATTGTTAATAAAATAAAAAAGGAAAATCAACATGGCCAAACCTACCGATGAAGTGATTACCTTGCCCAACTTTCCCATGCCTATCGTACAAAAGATAGACGATGAAATGATAGAAAGTGAAATTGTTCTCGATCAGTTTGTTGAAAATATGGACAAGGGCTTAATTCTTTATTTTTATCCGCGTGATAATACTCCTGGCTGTACCATTCAAGCAGTTGACTTTACTGAACAGTTAAAAGAGTTTGAGGCATTAGATTACAACATTATTGGGGTGTCTAAAGACAGTATTGAGTCTCATAAAAGCTTTATAGAAAAAAAACACCTTAAAATAGCTTTAATTAGCGATATAGAACAAAAACTTTGTCATCACTTTGATGTGATTAAAGAAAAAAATATGTATGGCAAAAAAACAATGGGGTTGGTTCGTTCAGCTTTCGTTTTTGATAAAGAAGGTAAGCTTACTCATGCCCAGCGTAATTTAAGAGCCAAAGATTATGCCAGCAGATTGCTTCAAACCTTATCTTAAGCTTTAGTGATGATTAAAGCCCTTATGATTTATGACTTAGCTTTATAAATCTAACTCCTTAAAAACCTTTAATACTTAGCTTTTAAGATCAAAACATTTATATTCAAATTTAGGGAATAGTCTCTTATGTCTCAAACTGCCTTAAAATCTAATAAAGAAATTCGACATGTTGATGCCGTAGTCATTGGGGCTGGAACTGCAGGTCATAATGCTTATCGTCAAATTAGTAAAGCGACAAACAATGTATTAATTATTAACGAAGGTATTTGGTCAACTACTTGCATTTATATGGGCTGTATGCCAAGTAAACTATTGATTGCTGCCGCTGATAGAGCTTACCATGCCAACCACTCAGATGAGTTTGGCGTAGAGGGACGCGCGATTATTAACGGTGAACAAGTTATGAAACGTGTTCGAAGTGAGCGAGATCACTTTGCCAGCTACGCCCTAAAAAATGTTGAAAGCTGGGATGAGAACAATAAAATTTCTGGCCGTGCTGTGATTACAGAATCCGGTCTTATTGAAGCTCATACTGCTACTGGAGAAACCTTATATATTAAGGCTGATCATATAATTGTTGCCACTGGATCTAAACCTTCAGTACCAGAAGGCTGGAAGTTATCATTAGGCGATGCTTTGATCACCTCTGATACTATTTTTGAGTTAGCAGATTTACCTAAATCGATGGCGGTAGTGGGTGCTGGTGCTATCGGCTTAGAGCTGGCACAAGCCATGAGCCGACTAGAAGTTGAAGTTGTTATTTTTAACCGTAGTGATATTGTAGGCGGCATAAAAGATGAAGCTATTAACCAAAAAGCAATTTCATGTTTTAGTAAACAATTAGATCTACGTATAAACACACGCATAGACAGTGTTTCGCGCGAAGAGAATAAGGATGATGTACATGCCGTCATCGATTACACCGATGCTGATGGCAACTCAAAGACTTGGCGTGGTGAGAAAGTTCTGGTTGCTACTGGCAGACACAACACACTAGATACTCTTGGACTTGAGCATGTGGGTGTGAAATTGGATGATAAAAACCGTCCCTTAAATATGAATAGAATAACTGGCAAGATTGAAGGCACTAAAGTTTATGTTGTTGGAGATGCCAATGCTTACATGCCTCTCTTGCATGTCTCTAGTAATGAAGGTTATTTATCTGGTAAAGAGGTGGCGCTTAAAATCTCAGGATTAGCAGATAAAATCAGTATGAGCGATGCCATTGCAAAGGATACCGACTGCGCTAATGACAGTAATATGCTCAATGATATGTCACCTGATAAGTCAAAGACAGCCACCACCCCGATGTCAGTGATATTTACCTCACCACAAATTATGACGATAGGCCAATCTTTGCCAGAGATTGAAAATGATGGCCGACCTTATGTTATCGGCGAGGTGAGCTTTGACAACCAAGGACGTAGCCGAGTGATGGGGGTTAACTGTGGTCTCTTGCATATTTATGCTTGCCCGGATACTCAATTAATTTTAGGCGCAAGTATGGTAGGCCCAGATGCTGAATATATCGCGCATATTTTAGCCACTGCCATAACTAACAAAGTCGATATTGAAGGCTTACTTGCCAGTCCATTTTATCACCCAACGATTCTTGAAGGGTTACGTACTGCCTTACGTGATACTGTAAGTAAAATTGATAAATATAATGCCTAATCTATTTTGTTTACTTTCAATACACTCTGTCAAAGTGTCACAGGGTGTTTTTTGTTTTTTTGAAAGTTAGTGATATTGTCAGTCAACGTAAAACACCAGTAGTCCAATACAAAGATAGCTTAAAGGGTAATGCTTATAGATAAAGGAGGTCTTAATTAAGCTTCATTTTGATGTATATTAAGATTACTAAAGAAAATGATAATTAACCACTCTACACAATTATTTATCATAGGACTGACAATGGCAAAAGAGACTGGCTCGCCAATAAGCACATTTTTTAATGAAATTTTGCACGATTTATACTCGAGTCTATACCTTGCCATAGGTGGTGATCTTGAGGAAGAAAGTCGAGATTGGGCTTCACGTGGCGTAGAGCTTGCTAGCACCACCATAAAAATTGTTATCTTATTACTGATTGTCGGATTTTTTTATTGGTTATTTACCTATTTTGCCAAGCGTTATCAAGTTCAGTTAAAGCTCTCAGATAAGCGGCTTAGCATTATTCGCTCCGTGTTACGCTATTTTTGGTTTGTCAGTTGCGTGCTTGCCGTCATGAGTCAAATTAATGTCGAGCATAATACGATTACCGCAACCGCAAAGGCTAGTATCTGGGCTGGCATCTATTACATTCTTTGGACCTCATCTGAGCAAGTCATTAGCCGCGTGCTAAAACACTATGGGCTTAATGCCTCTATCGAACAACTGCTCAAAAATATTTTTTCAGTACTAATTGTGGTTTTAGGTCTTGCCAGCGTCATGGCTCAGTTTGGCTTTGATATTGTATCGCTAGTCGCCGGTCTAGGTATCTTAGGTTTGGCCGTTGGTTTTGCAGCGCAATCGACTATTGCTAACTTTATTTCAGGTATTACTATTTTATTAGAGCAGTCCTTTAAGGTTGGAGACTGGATTAGTATCGGCGATAAAGAGGGCCGGGTAATTTTAATTTCACTGCGTACTACCCATATTTTGACCCGAGATAACATCACTATCATTATCCCTAATGCTACCGTAGCCTCCTCTGAGGTCACCAATCTTACCTCAAAAAACTTCATACGTTTTGATATTCAGGCTCGTATTGCCTTAGAGGCCGATATCGAAAAGGCAAGACAAGTTATCATGCAAGTGCTTGATGAAGCAGAAAACATTCTAAAGCGTCCTGAACCTTTAGCTACTGTGGATCATATTAGTGACTTTAGCACTGTATTTATTATTCGTTATTGGGTAAAACCTGCTGCAGTGGCTCGTATGCCAATTATAAAGGAAACCTTGCAAGAAAAAATTAAGGCGGGCTTTGAAAAAGCAGATATTTGTATTCCTTATCCACATATGCGACTGCTATTGCCTACTGAAAATCTGGACTCTGTTAAAAATGCGGCTGATATTGAGACATTGTTAAATCGTTCTGAGTCGCAACAAGATTTATTTAAATAAGGTAATAATAAGCACCTCATCAGGTATTAATTGGGTATTCATAGTGGCAAGAATATTAACTAAGTACTTTAAAATGATGCTTATTTCGCAAGCCTGATTATGCCGTAGTTGATGAATGTGGTAAAATCAGTTTTAATTATCGTAAGACTCCTACCTATTAGCTTATTTAGCCGCTTACATGTCCTACAAAATACCTTTTTAAAGCATACCTTATACCCAATCTACCCTACTATGCATAGTGAGCCATATAGTTTTTGCAATGTAGCTTGTTGATTGAATATATAAGTTAGCATTAGCATCAATAACGTAAAGGCCAACTATGTCCACCCCCACATCAGAAAACACCCATCAAAATCAACAATCTATTTCTCAAACTGATACAGCGAATGTATTAATACCAACATCAGACAAACGCTACGATATTATTATCACTTGTGCAGATGGCTTAGAAGCACCGCTGCAAACTGAGCTTGGTAGTATGGATATTGGTTGTGAGTTTAAAAGCACAGGCCGTATTGCTGTCAGTGCCAGCTTAGAGCAAATTTATAAAATATGCTTGTGGTCACGTGTAGCATCTCGCGTGTTATTGCCTATCAAAAAGCGCAATATCAATGCTGAATATGACGTTGCAGAGCAATTAAATAGTCTGGCTAAAACCGTAGACTGGACTCAGTGGTTCGGGTTGCAAAATACTTTTGCCATTCGCATGAGTGTGGATAAAAGGGTTCAAGTTAGTCAGCAGTTTGCCATGCTACGTATTAAAGACGCCATTGCCGATACCTTTAGCGAAAAACATGATGCTCGTCCTGATGTAGACAGCAATAATCCTGACTTCCCTATTTATGCCACCGTTAATGATAAACATGCTGAGATTTTCTTAGATTTATCTGGTACCAGTTTGCATCGCCGTGGTTATCGTGTAGCCATGACAGATGCACCATTGAAAGAAAACTTAGCGGCAGGATTGTTATATACCGTGGGCTGGCATAAAACCAAAAACAGCTATAGTGCATTGATTGACCCTATGTGTGGTTCGGGCACTTTTATCATCGAAGCGTTGCTGATGCAATGCGATTATGCTGTCGGTATCGACAAAGCTGAATCACAATTTGGTTTTTATAACTGGCAAGAACATGACAGTGAACTTTGGCAACAATGTGTGGCTGATGCTCAGGAGCGCTTCCACAATGGTCTAGAACAAGCTGCAAGCGGTAAATTACCCACTATTTTAGGGTTTGATGCCGATGCTGGCGCAATTAAAGCCACTCACAAAAACTTAACTGCTGCCGGTCTTATTGAAATTATTCCGCACTTAACCTTAGAGCAGCGCCCTTTATCTGAATTAAATATTGCTCTGGCTAAACCGCTATTAGATCGCAAGCTAAAACGTCCATTAATTATCACCAATCCACCTTATGGTGAGCGTTTGGGTGATGTTGATTTTATCAAGCCGTTATATCAAGGCTTGGGCTTAACGTTACAACAAATTTTTGCCAAACAAAAATATCAGCCTATGATTGGTTTGCTGGCCGCTCATGTAGAGCAAGCTGACGTGCTACCCATTGACAACCCACAAACTTTACGTTGTCATAACGGCGCGATTACGGTGTACTTCCGTCACGGTCAGCTAATCCGTAAAGAAGGTGAAAACCTAATTACCCGCTTTGAAAAAACTGAAATCAAAGTGGATGAAGCCCAAGACTTCGTTAACCGCCTGCAAAAGAATGTGAACCATTTAAAAAAATTAGCTGCAAAAGAAGACGTCACTAATTTGCGTGTTTATGATGCAGATTTACCAGATTATAAAGTCGCCATCGATGTTTATGGGGACTATATCCACGTACAAGAGTGGGCGCCACCGAAGACCATTCCACCAGAGACGGCTCGTAAACGCTTTAACTTAGCATTAATGGGTATTCGTGAGGTTTTTGGCATTAACCGTGAGCAAATATACATTAAAACTCGTGCTCGTCAAGTGGGTAACACGCAATATGGCAACCCTGAAGGAAGCGGCCAAACCAAAGAGTCTAAAGAGACATCTGAGCCTAAAAAGGACAATCGTAATCGTTATAAAGGCAATAAATTCCAACAAGCCCGTGAGGAAGCCAAACGTCTAGAGGCTCAGCGTTTAGCCCAGAAGAAACGTAAGCTACATGTGGTACAAGAAGACGGCGCTTATTTTTATGTTAACTTTACTGATTATTTGGACACAGGGCTATTCATTGACCACCGCAATATGCGAAGTATGATCCGCTCAGCCAGCCGAGGTGCGGATGTGCTAAATTTGTTTGCTTATACTTGTACAGCAAGTGTGCATGCAGCTTTAGGCGGTGCAAAGTCGGTAACTAGTGTCGATTTGTCACAGAACTATCTGGAATGGGGCAAACAGAACTTTGCTTTAAATGGTATAGATGTCACCACTAGCCGTTATCAATTTATCGCCTCGGATATTTTTGATTGGATTAAAGACAATAGCGATCAGTTTGATGTCATCTTTATTGATCCCCCTACCTTTTCAAACTCTAAGAAGTTCCAAGGTACTTTTGATGTTCAAAGAGACCACGTAGCTCTTATCAACCGTGCTATGAATCGCTTGGCCAATGGCGGGGTGATTTACTTTTCCAATAACTTTACTAAGTTTGAACTTGATGAAGATTTGTATGAGCGTTACGATGTGACTGAGATAACCGAACAAACCATAGGCTTTGACTTTAATACCAAAAAGCCTATTCACCAAAGCTTTGAGATTCGTCATAAATTGTAGGTTTGGCTTTACGAAGTTTGGCATCCACACTTATATGATATAAATGAATCTTATCAAGCAATAATATTA
>NZ_JAGLBC010000121.1 GCF_018260395.1 Psychrobacter sp. | reverse complement strand
GATTTTACTATTAAATATGACATAACTAATATCTATTTAACTAATATCTATTTTACTAATAGCCACTTATTTACCAAGAACCACTTATTAACCAAGAACCACTTATTAACCAATAGCCACGTAACGAATCACCACGTAACGAATAGCTATTTAACAAATAACTAAGTACTAATAGCAACCAATCCAATGGTTATTATTGAAACATCCCCCTCTTTTATTATCCTATCGAGCTTTTTATGGCTTCAAGCTTTTGGCTTGTACAGCCTGCTTTTTAAAAATGAAAAGTTTAGAGTTGACTATCATGACCCTTATTACTGCAGTAATCTCTATTTTTATATTGATAGCGATAAGTGCTGTCGTTTCAAGTTCAGAACTTGCCTTAGCGTCCGCCAGAAAGATTAAACTACAAATTTTAGCCAAAGATGGAGAAGTGCGTGCCCTTGATGTCTTAGCTATGCAGGACAGTCCTGGCAGCTTTATAACTGTGGTACAGATTTTATTAAATGCTGTGGCTATTTTGGCTGGTGTGATTGGAGAATCTGCAATTAGTCCCTACTTTGAGGACTTGCTCCATTATAAAGCCTTTTCTTTTTTGCAAGGTATTATTGGCTATGAAGCATTAGCGTCCATACTCTCTTTTATTTTAGTGACTAGCGTTTTTGTATTATTTGCCGACCTTATGCCAAAAAGATTTTCAATGACGTATGCTGAGCCTATTGCTATCAAATTAGTACGCCCAATGATGACCTTAATCTTTATCTTTAAGCCTATCATTTGGGTATTTGATGGGGCAGCCGATATCTTATTTAATCTTCTGGGTATTTCTACTGTACGCCGTGATGACATGACATCAGAAGATATTTATGCCGTAATGGATGCCGGTGCTCAAGCTGGTGTTTTAAAACATCAAGAGCATCATTTAATTGCCAATATTTTTGAGATGCAAGAGCGTACCGTTACCTCTGTTATGACCACTCGTGAATATATCGTCTACTTCGATTCTAACGAAAATCACGATGTTATCGTTGAGACAATGATACGTGAGCCACATCATAAGTTTTTAGTGTGTTTAGAAGATGATTTAGAAAAGACCTTAGGCTATGTTGAATCACGAGCTTTTTTAGCAATGGTGTTGCAAAAAGAAAAAGTGCGTTTAACAGACACTAGTATCTTAAGTACAGCGCTATTTATACCAGATACCTTATCCCTTTTTGAAGTACTAGAGACCTTTAAAAGCACCGGTTCAGACTTTGCTGTCATTGTTAATGAATACGCGTTGGTAGTAGGTGTCATCACTTTAAAAGATGTGATGAGTATTGTGATGGGCGAGCTGGTTACTGTCGATGAACAACCTATTATCAAGCGTACTGAAAACTCATGGTTGATAGATGGCATGGCGCCAATTGAAGATGTTATTCGCACTCTTGGTATCATTAATCTACCTAATTCTGAGAACTATGAAACCATAAGTGGATTCATGATGTATAGTTTGCGAAAAATCCCTAAAAAAACTGATTTCATCATACATGCTGGGTTTAAGTTTGAGATTTTGGACACTGAAAATCTTAAGGTTAATCAGTTATTGGTCACAAAAATGACTGATGAGCCTTTGTCTTAAATAAAAATCAAGCTATGCTAAAATTTTACAAACATAGCCTTATAACAGAGCCTAATAAGTACAATAGACTAATATTGTTTATCTATGATCCAAGTTTTTATTTGGTGCCTGTTTTTTGGACTTATTAATACGCTTTAAGTATTGGTAAACCCCTTGGGAGTATGTCACTATATTCTTCTTACGTATATTTTGATGTATGATAATAAGACCATAACCTGTGCAGGAGCCTGATAATGAGTGTGATACCCGAATCTTTGCCAACTGATGCTAAGAAACCAACCAAAAGCGCCACGTCAACACCTTCTGCAACTCGTCGTTATAAATATTTGGTTTTCATTGGCCGTTTTCAACCCTTTCACATGGGTCATAAAGCAGTGGTAGATGAAGCTCTAAAAAGAGCAGATAACGTCATTATGCTTATAGGCTCTGCTAATATGCCCAGAAGTCTTCGTAATCCTTTCACTGCTGAAGAACGTTCGGAGATGATTAAAGGCGCTTATCCGGCAAAAGAAGCCAAAAGGATTCATTGTGTGGGTTTAGACGATGCTTTATACAATGACACACGCTGGCTTCAATGTGTACAGCAATCGGTGTATTCAGTCACCAAAAATTTGCAAGAAGACATAGCTCTAATTGGCCACTCGAAAGACAGCTCCTCTTACTATTTATCTTTATTTCCCACATGGGAATCTATTTCAGTACCCAATTATAAGAACCTATCTGCTACTCCTATTCGAGAAGGTTATTTAATGGGCGCCACGCCGACCAAGGAGCGCACGCCTGCCTCTACCCGTGCCGTTCTTGAAGCTTTTAAAAATACTAAAGATTATAAACAGCTTCATGAAGAAGCCTGGTTCGTCGATAATTACAAAAAACAGTGGCAAGATACCCCTTACCCACCTACTTTTATGACTGTAGATGCGGTAGTGGTGCAATCAGGTCATATTTTGTTGGTCGAGCGTCGCAGTATGCCAGGTCGCGGCTTATGGGCGTTACCGGGCGGCTTTATTGATCAAAAAGAGACCCTTTTAGACGCTTGCGTGCGTGAGCTTAGAGAAGAAACCAAGCTTAAAGTACCAGAGCCAGTATTACGTGGCTCTCGTCATTCTCAGCATACCTTTGATGACCCTTACCGTTCAGCCCGTGGCCGTACCATTACCCAAGCTTTTTACTTTCAATTAAAAAATGACGCAAAAGGTTTGCCAAAGGTAAAAGGCGGTGACGATGCTGCTAAAGCTTTTTGGTTACCTTTAGCGGAGCTTGACCCTAAAAAAATGTTTGAAGATCACTACGCCATTATTACTAAAATGGTGGGGTTATGATGAGTGATATTTGCTATCAACTTTTTTCTGCCCTAAACGATAGACGTGAGGGGTATTTCGGGCATACTCAAAGACTGAGTTTGCCACCATTAAGCAGAGGAGTTCTGTGATGTACACTGCAAATTTTAATAATTTAATTTTAAATGCTGACAGTTATAAAGCTTCACATTGGCTACAATATCCACCGGGTAGTGAATATATGTCAAGCTACGTCGAGGCTCGTAAAGGCGACTATGACGTAGTTTTCTTTGGATTACAGGCCTATATCAAAGAATACTTAAGCAAGCCTATAACCACTGAAGATATTAATGAAGCTGAAAAAGTAATTAAAGCTCATGGTTTACCTTTCAATCGTTCAGGTTGGGAGCGCATTGTTGAAAAGCATGGCGGATACTTACCTGTTCGAATTCAGGCTGTTCCTGAAGGAAGCATCATCCCTGTATCAAATGTGGTTTGTCAAATTGTTAACACTGATCCTGATTTTTATTGGCTACCAAGCTACTTAGAAACCTCTTTACTACGCGCTATTTGGTATCCTTCATCAGTGGCAAGCTTGTCCTTTTTTTGTAAAACCATTATCAATGAAGCATTACAGAAGTCGGCTGACAGCAATGCGGGTCTTGCTTTTAAACTTCATGATTTTGGCGCTCGTGGGGCATCTAGTTTTGAATCAGTGGCTTTAGGTAGCCTTGCCCATTTAGTGAACTTTTCTGGCACTGACAGCATGACGGCTTTGGTTTCAGCGAGTCGATGGTACGGTATGACTGACGACATGCCAGCCTTCTCAATACCTGCCGCAGAGCATAGCACTATGACCTCTTGGGGCAGAGAACAAGAAAGCCAAGCTTATGCCAATATGCTGGATCAATTTGGTGGAGAAGGTAAGTTAGTAGCCGTTGTGTCTGACAGTTACGACTTGTGGAATGCCATTGACCATATTTGGGGTGAGGAACTTAAAGAGCAAGTCGAAACAATGGGTGGTACTTTGGTCATTCGTCCTGATAGTGGAGACCCTGCCAAAGTGGTACGAGAAGCTTTAGAACGCTTATCGGTCAAATTTGGTTATAGTGTGAATAGCAAAGGATATAAACTGCTGCCAGAATATGTGCGCCTTATCCAAGGAGATGGTATTAGCCCACTAAGCTTAAGTAAAATATTAGACACCATAATGCAAGCAGGCTTTAGTGCAGATAACGTCACCTTTGGTATGGGTGGAGGCTTACTACAGCAAGTGACTCGCGATACAATGAGTTGGGCGATGAAAGCTAGTGCCATTCAAATTGATGGTACATGGAAAGAAATCTTTAAAGACCCAATCACCAGCCGTTCTAAACGCTCAAAAAAAGGCCGTTTGGCATTGGTAAAAGACGATAATGGTCATATCAGTACCATTAAAGAAGACTCACTAAAAGATGGTACAATGAATTTATTGCGTGATGTGTTTGTAGACGGTGAATTACTGGTTGATGAGAACTTAACCACAATTCGTCAACGTACAGGCAGTTGGTAATTTAGCAACCCACTTACAATGCTTTATATAATTTATGAACTAAGCTTCGTTATCTGGTATGACGAAGCTTTTTTATGTAAATTCATTGTTATAAAAGCTAAAGTATAATGACTTAAAATATGGTTAAAATATACATATACTTTTGCGCTAGTTTACTATTTTAAATACATAATTTATCAATTTTTCTTCTATCAATATTTGTTTTAAGTAACCGGTAATACAAGTGAACATTAATGATTCCTTTGCAGCCTAAACACCTTGTTTTAGCACCTGTGTACATATACCAAGGGTTAAAATTAAAGAAGACAGCTTTAACATTGCCAGAGGCGGAAGGTGAACGTAATGGTAGCCTTCTGCTTAACCCTATTAACGACGACTCTACAAGAAAAGCCGATTCAAATAGGTCAAGTAGGTCTAATGGGTTTAATAGTTTAAATATTATGCTGCTTGGCGACTCATCAGCAGCTGGCGTTGGCGTTAGTTCACAGCAGCAAGCGCTTATTGGACAATTATTGAGTCATTTATACCAAAGTCAGGAAATAAACCTTAAATTTAACCAAATTGATTGGTCACTTCACGCCACTTCAGGACATACTAGTTTTGATGCCCTACGTCGGTTATATGTATTACCAAAGCCATCTGCTGTGGAAGATGTTATGATTGTTATGGTAGGAGTTAATGACGCAACTGCGAATGTTTCAACCAAGAAATGGCAATCCCAATTGCATGAAATTATTCGCTTAAGCAAACGTAAGTTTGGCGCAAAATATATTATTTTTCCTTGTCTTCCGCCCATGCAAAATATGCCAGCAATTCCGAGTCCCCTAAACAAACTATTGGGGTATAAGATAACAATATTGAATGATAAGTTACTACAGGTTTGTGAAAAGTATGAAGATGTATGGGCGTTACCAATCGAATTTAAAGATGCTGGTTTAAAGACTCATGAATTATTCGCTGAAGATGGCTTTCACCCTAATTCTCAAGCTTATGCCTTTTTAGCATTAAAGTTATCGGATAAAATTGCAAGTCTGATTGGCAAAATTTAAAAGTTAAGGTTTAATAGCTAAATTGAACAGGTATAATTTTGTCCGCTTTCATTTATAGCAGGCCTTTACGGCGCATCTGTTTATAAACTACTATGACGACCACAATATTCAGTAATAATACCCCGAGTTTGATCCAGTCAAATGGCCTCACAATCAAATAATAAATCTCAACTGGGATAAATATCCCGTAACCTAGAACACTGTACCAATAAGCCCAAGTTTTGTCTTTCCACAGTCCATATGCTTCAATAAAGCGCAAACTGGCATAGCCTAAAATCAGCCAAATAAATATATGCCAATTTTGTGAAGCTTGGTGCGCGGCTCGAATCATTGCTGTTACTTGAACACTAAACAAGGTACCAAATCGTGCTACCCAAGCGGTATTGGCATGGCTGATGAACTCTGTCACATCATTATGCCATGCCCATAGTGCAAGAGCAGCAAACAATGCTCCTACCCCTTTTACTACTTCATAAAGGGTAACCGCTTTAATCGAGCGGCTAACCTGTGGTGACTCAGTCAAAATATGTCTCCACCACTTTGCCTTGTAACGTCTGGTTTAAGAAAGGGGTATTCTTACCTTTTGACAGTAGGTTATCACGAGTTACTTGCCACTGCATATTTGGATCTACAACGACTGCACCACCAATCTCTTTATATTGATCTTTTATACCAGCAATACGCGCTGGCGCTAAACAAATCTTGTCAACCAATTGCTCTGGAGTCAACACATTATCTCGTATCAGTTTACAGCCTAATGCCATAAAAGTATCAAAATTTGAAATACCGGGTGTGGCTTCTGCGAACGGTGCCTTTTTCGCTGTGTCATTTAATGGTTCGTGGTGACTACATATTGCGTCTATAGTGCCATCTTGTAAGCCTTTGAGCAGTGCTTTTTGATCGGTATTACTGCGTAAAGGTGGAATCACATAGGCTAGGGAATTAAAACTCTCCAAGTTATCATCTGTTAGATGCAACTGATGCATTGCCACATCACAAGTTACGGGTAAGCCTTGAGCCTTTGCCATACGCATCAATCCAATTGATGATTTACAGGTGAGTTGGCTAAAGTGAGCTGCAATACCAGTTTCTTCTACCATCAATAACTGGGTTGATAATGCTACAGTTTCTGCTAACCAAGGGATACCTTGTAAGCCATGGAATGACGCAATGTAACCTTCGTGCGCTACCCCACCAGCAGACAGACTAGGTTCATTGGGATAGAAAAACACTTTAAGGCCAAAATTTGCAGCATACTCCAAAGAACGTAGCAATACTAAATCATTTTCAAAAGGACGACCTGCATTGGTCACAGCAATACATCCGCCTTTTTTAAGACCTGCAACATTTGCTGGTCGCTCACCTTTTAGTTCTGCTGTAAGGGCGCCCAAAATATGCAAGTAAATACCACCATCTTGTTTGGCACGTTCGCGTAGACCTTTAAGCAATGAGCCATTTTCTAGGATAGGATTGGTATCTGGTGGGGTGACAACGTGCAAGAAGCCATTAGCACGAGCTGCATGTCCTTCTGTCTTTAAAGTACCATGCTGTTGTAATCCTGGTTCACGCAGACGAGCACATAAATCAACCAAAGGTGGCAACAACCAATCACCTTCTTTGGCCTCAACTTTAGGTTGTTTAAATTCTTTAGGCAGTAAATTAAGCATGATAAATCCAGTTTTTATTAGTACTTTTAGATATTAGTACCAGTTATTATTAGTATCTGTAATGATCTTTAGTTTGTGAGCCATAAGCAAGCCAAATTAGTCATAAGCTTAAGCATAATCAATTGTTAAATAGCTAAATAGTTAAACGGCTAAAGAGCTAAATTTAATGGCAATCG
>NZ_JAGLBC010000120.1 GCF_018260395.1 Psychrobacter sp. | reverse complement strand
GGCTTAAGTCTTGATAAAGTCACTTTAATTTGCTAGTTACCTAACTTGAATATCTTTTAACTTTTGAACCATACTCATTAAAGTGAGCTTTGATAAAAAATATTCTATAAAAAATCTTATTCAGATAGGTTTAGCCACTGCGGAGCCAAGGGTAATTTAGGTAATAGATCCTGATAAGGCTCTGAATAATAGGCATTGATAAAATACAACCCATCTGGAGAAGCTGTTGGCGGCGCAATAGTACGGTCTTTTGCCTCTAAAATACGTAAATAATCTTTAGGGTGTAATTCGCCTTTGCCTATGGCAAAAAGGGTACCCATAAGATTTCTTACCATATGATGTAAAAAACCATCGGCTTGAATATCAAAAACAATAAATTGCCCATGCATGAATAGCTTGGCATGGTGGATGTTTCTTACTGGTTGATTGGATTGACAAGCTGCAGCTCTAAAGCTACTAAAGTCATGTTGCCCATCAATATAAGCGGCTGCTTGTTGCATTAAAGTCAAATCTAGCGGCTCATGAATGTGAGTTACTAGATGATTGAGCATAGCCGGACGCTGAGGCTGATTTAAGGTAATGTAACGATAGCGACGGGCAATGGCATCAAAGCGGGCATGAAAGTTATCGGGCATAGGCTGTATCCAACGTATCGCTATATCATCCGGTAAAATGCTATTGGCACCACGCAGCCAGTTATAGATACCACGTTTAGCACTGCTCTTAAAATGAGCCAGCATATTTCCGCCATGCACGCTAGCGTCGGTACGTCCAGCTGCCACCACCTCAATAGGCTCATTGGCAATTTTTGATAAAGTCTCTTCAACCACTTGCTGCACACACAGTACTTCTTGCTGTCTTTGCCAACCTCGATAATTAGATCCGTTAAACTCAATACCTAAGGCGTAAGTTTGCAATTTAGGGGTATTGTCACTGACATCATAATCTGGACTTGACTTATATGTTAAATCAGATGCTAAATCAGATGCGAAAGAAATTGAATTAACGTTACAAGAGGAATTAAGGGTCATGAACTCAGCCAAGGTGGTGTAATCAATCAAAAAAATAATAACTTATAACAAAATTGGGTCAAATAACAAATAGTGTTAAATAACAAAATAGCGATAAACGTTTAACGTCATATTAAAACGATTTATTGTAAAGGATTGTCGAGTTAAGGATTGTCGAGTGTCAAACACCTACTTATTGTTTACCGACACTATAGCTCCAACGTTGACGGCGACGGGCAGGGGTATCAAATGCTAAATGTAGCCAAAGCAGTCGGGCATAGACTGCAGGAACCGTTAACCTGCCTGCAGAAAAGACATGATGCTTATATTGCCAGCTGCCTGCTGCATACGCCTCACTTACGCCACCATAAGGACACTGCGTGGTGCAAACTAAAATATGACCATGTTGGTATAGGTCATCCATTGTAGTTGCCAGCTGCTCACTAAAGGGGATATTACCTGTACCAAATCCCATTAATATGATCCCTATAGGGGGTAAGTCTAGCAATGCCTTAAGTTGGCTGTTTAACCATTCGTTATTATTAGGTACACAATAAATGGTAGGGATTATAACAGTTTTGGAATGGGTTAAAATGCCAGCTAACTTTGCTTGGGTATCTTCAATCCAGTTTCTACGGCGACCTGCAGGTAAAGCTTTTATAAAGCTATTAGCGGGATAGCCAGCACGAGTATGGCCGGTAAATGCCATTAGATCATGACTATGAATTTTCTGCACAGTTTGTGCAGGCCATGACTCACCTGCGAAAGTAATGAATACGCCTGCTTCTCCATGTGCGGCTAAGCCAACAGTGTCAGTTAAGTTTGCCCATGCATCACTATTAGGATCAATGCTGTAATTATAAATGTCATTGGCATCAAATAAGGGGCGCATACTCGCGGTAAGTACTAAGGATACATCGGAGCCGGCAAATGCTTCTGCCAAAAACGACCCTAAGTAGCTTAAAGTATCCGTGCCCGTAATGAGCACAAAATGCCGATAACCTTTTGCATAACGCTCTAAAATCAATTGAAAAAAATGAGCAAAATCTTTAGGCGTTAGCTGACTACTATCTTTAACGCAACTGTTTTCTAGAGCCTCTATATTTCTGGTGAGGTTTTGCGTGACTTTCTGCATTAATAAAGGTAGAAAAGTATCAGCTGGTAGAGTGGCCAACGGCTTGCCATAGCTGCCAAAAGTACCTCCAGCATAGATAAGTTGGACAGTGTTAGAAGTGGCTCGATTTGAAGTATTTTCAGCGTAACTATTATCTATTGTGCCGTGAGTTTGATTTGATGTCATGGTAAATATCTATATATGGCTTTGGCTATTAATTTACGAGTTAAGATGAGGGTCTGTTGAACATTCAAATGTGGAACTGGCAGAGGCTATTTTTTAGGCAATATGCAGGGAAATTTTTGAAGCTTAGTCATTCTAAGATAGAAAATTTCGCAATATATTGACAAAAAATAGCCCTGCCCCGTAGGGCTGATGCTAAAATTGCTCCAAACGTTGTTATAAACCTAGCTAAGGTCTAGACATTATCATAGGTTTACGCCTAGTTTGGAACAATTTTAACTATCAGCAGTCCTAATATTTGAAGGTTCAACAGACCCTAGTAAAGGCGATCCAGTATTGATTGAGCTGATGCTTTTTGTTCAGCAGAGCCTTCTCCCTTTATGACTTCTTGAACCAAGCGTTTGGCACTGTCATATTCGCCCACATCTAAATACTGCTGAGCTAAGTTTAAGGTTAACTGAACGCTGTCCAACTCTTTGATAAATTCAAACGCCTTCATACTGTCTTCAGTACCAGTACCAGTACCAGTATCTGTAACAATATCCGTATCAGCTTCTGATTTAGAGCTATCGTTTTGGACTAAGTCATGCAGTATTAAGGCGTTTTCAGCAGGTTGCTTTTGAGCCGCTAGTCGTTCTTCTGCACTATGAATTTTAATTGGTGCCAATATAGGCGTTGGCAGTTGGTTTTTAGGCAATTCCGTTTTATTGTCTGGCTCTGGCTCTGGCTCTGGCTCTGGCTCTGGCTCTGGCTCTGGCTCAACAATAGTAGCCACTTTTGGCGCTTCAACCAAATCCACCTGTTTAAATAAGTCATCTTCTAATGCAGAACCTGCAGTGTCTAACATTTCCTGCAGTTCATCTTCATCTAATAAAGACTGCTGTGGCGGCTGAGAATGAATGCTGTCATTCACATTATTTTCAGTCAACTTATCAAAGGTTACTGTCGTCGAATCTGAGTTTGAATCCGTATTTGCTAGGGTAGGTTTGGTTTGATTAGGTATATGCGGTTGTAAGGCTTCAGACTCTTGAATAGCAGTGTCTTTTTTAGTAGCCTTTTCTAAAGAGCTTTCTACAGACCCTTTCACAGGATTTTGTACAGGGCTTTGCACTTTAGCATTTTGTTGTTCAAGGTTAACTTCTACAAGGCTAGCATCAGTATCAGTATCAGTCTTAATATTAATGTAACTATCAATATTAGTATCAGTATCCTTTACAACACTATCTGTTACCATAACTTTATCAATAGCAGGAATAAATTCAGTAGAGTTTATCAATGTTTCAGGCGTATTTTGTTTTAAGTCCTCTTTATTATCACTAGAATTTTCTTTTAAAGTTTGATGTTCCAGAGATGTGTCATCGTTTTTATGGGCAACATTTGTTGGCTCATTATAAAGGTTAGGCTCCTCATTCGCTTTGATTAATTCTTGCGATTTAGTGACCGTTTTTCCAGCGCGAAACGCAATAAAAAATAAAACCATCAATAGTACGATGACAATAAGGGCTATAGTGACTTGTAAACTCATAATAAATTCCTCGTCTTACTAGGGACTCTGACATACAGGTCAATAGACGATAGTGTAATAATAAAAGTATAGAAATAAGTCTAACAAAAGGACGTCTTGCTTTTATAGCAAAGTAAACTTGCGATTACTAGCAAATTTTGAAATAAGCCAGATATGTTCAGACAATGAAAAGGTAGTACGGGTACAAGATGCCCAGCAAATAAACGAATAAAGAGCACAACGTAGGGTATAGCATACTATTTGTCCCCGTGTATTTGATGGCAGTGGTATAATGGCCAATATTAATGAGCATATTTATAAAAAGTTAAGTTTATTACTTATATCAATTTTATTTTTTATCTTTAATCAGTTCACCGATTATTTCGTTTTGAATCTATTATTCTGAGTTAATGCTATGCAATTTACCCTACATAAAACTGCCGCGGGCGAATCACGCGCGCGCCGAGGTACTGTGACAGTAAATCACGGTGAAATCAGAACGCCAGCCTTTATGCCAGTGGGCACCTACGGTACGGTCAAAGGCATGTTGCCACGCGACATAGAAGACATTGGTGCTGATATTATCCTAGGCAATACTTTTCACTTATGGCTGCGTCCAGGTACGCAAGTAATTGATAAATTTGGTGGTCTTCATCAGTTTATGAACTGGAATAAGCCTATATTGACAGATTCAGGTGGTTTTCAAGTATTTAGTCTAGGCTCAATGCGAAAAATTACCGAAGAAGGTGTGGCCTTTAAGTCGCCTATTGATGGCGCCAAAGTGTTTTTGTCACCTGAAAAATCAATGCAAATCCAGTACTCATTGAACTCAGACATTGTAATGCAGTTCGATGAATGTACGCCTTATCCGGCTACCTTTAGTGAGGCACAAAAGTCACTTGAGCTGTCACTACGTTGGGGTCAGCGCTGCGTCGACGAGCACCATAAATTGGGCAATACCAATGCCTTGTTCGGCATTGTACAGGGTAGTATGTATGAAGATTTGCGCCGTCAATCTATGCAAGGTCTGTTAGAGATTGGATTTGATGGCTATGCTATTGGTGGTCTTTCAGTAGGTGAGCCCAAAGATGAGATGATTAACGTCTTAAACTACATGCCAGCGCTCATGCCAGCGGACAAACCTCGCTACCTAATGGGTGTGGGTAAACCTGAGGATATTTTAGAGGCAGTGCGCCGCGGGGTAGACATGTTTGACTGCGTGATGCCGACTCGTAATGCTCGTAATGGTCACTATTTTGTAACCGGCAATGAACAAAACCAAGGCGTTGTGCGTATTCGAAACAGTCAATACCGTGAAGATAGCTCTGCCCTAGATCCAGAATGCGATTGTTACTGTTGCAAGAACTTTAGTCGAGCCTATTTGTATCATCTTAACAAGTGTAAAGAGATGCTGGGCGCTCAATTAGCGACCATTCATAACCTGCGTTATTATCAGCGCTTAATGCAAGGTATTCGTGATGCTATTGATAAGGATACTTTTGATGAATTTGTGGTAGATTTCTATCAAAAACGAGGTCAAGAAGTGCCAGCTTTAAATCTTGAGTAAGTTATTATGTTTGGTTTTTAATAACAATATTTTTAATGACGATAGTGTTTTTGCAAGTTAAGTATTGGGTCGGCGCTATAAAAAGGCTAACCCTTAAAAAGCTATTTAAGAAGCTCAACCAACTGTTCAAGATGCTTACCATCATCCTCATCAAACATCGCCAATTTATCAGAGTCAATATCCAATACAGCGATAATCTCGCCAACTTTATTTGTTACTGGAACTACAATTTCAGACTGTGATAATGACGAGCAGGCGATATGATTGGGATGTAGATTTACATCATCGACAATTTGTGTCTCACCGGTTGCCCAAACTTCACCGCACACCCCTTTACCATAATCAATGCGAGTACACGCCAGCGGACCTTGAAAAGGACCTAAAACCAGTTGATTGATGCTAGTGTCTACACGATAAAAGCCAACCCAAAACCAATTAAAGGTATCTTTTAATAAGGCTGACAAATTTGCCATATTCGCAATTAAATCACTTTCACTACTGATAATAGCTTCAGCTTGTTTAATTAATAGTTGGTATTGTTGTGACTTATTGGCAGTCGAGTCAATAGGGGTTATAGCTTGCATAGGTCATCTCTTTAATCGCTTTGATCTCTTTAGTTGAGGTTATATAAATAGTCAAAGGTGATAATTATTATCAAAACCTTATAGCTCATTACGCTCTAAAAGCATCGCATCGCCATAGCTAAAGAAGCGATATTTTTGCTTAATAGCATGTTGATAAGCTTGCTCAATATTGGCTTTACCTGCAAAGGCTGATACTAGCATGAGTAAGGTTGATTTTGGCAAATGAAAGTTGGTTAATAAGGCATCAATAACCCCAAACTTAAAGCCTGGATAGATAAAGATTTCGGTATCCCCTGACCATGCAGAAATATTGCCTTGGGTATCGGCAGTTTTTTGATAAGCCGTTTCTAATACACGGGTTACTGTGGTTCCAATGGCAATAACCTTTTTGCCGTTTTGGTGCGTTTTGTTTATTAAGTCGGCCGTATCTTGTGGCAAATTAGCATACTCACTGTGCATGGTGTGATTCAGAAGATTATCGGTCTTTACAGGCGCAAAAGTACCTGCTCCAACATGCAAAGTCACATAAGCGGTGTTAATTCCTTTTTCGGTGAGTTGACTTAATACCTTCTCGTCGAAGTGCAAACTGGCGGTGGGGGCGGCCACACTAGCAAGCTTAGTAGGGTCATGGAATACGGTTTGATAACGGATATTATCGGTTTCATCAGCATGACGCTCAAAATAAGGCGGAATAGGCAATTCGCCATATTGCTCCAAATCTGCAAGGATTGGGTTTTTAAAACTTAGAATGAATAAATTTTCATGACGACCAATCATCACACAGTCTATATTGCCATCCGCCAGTAATAGTCTCTGTCCAGATTTGGGCGCCTTGCTGGCACGTACATGACATAGAGCGACATTGTCGTGAATCTTGCCGTCATTATCTTGATCTTGGGTAAACTGCGTATCATCGGTCAGACGTTCTACCAACACTTCAACTTTTCCGCCGCTGTCTTTTTGACCAAAAAGTCGTGCTTTCATGACTTTGGTGTCATTAAATACGATTAAATCGCCTTGATTTAATAGCTCAGGTAACTGGGTGAATTTTTTATCTAGCACTTCAAATTGACCGTCGTTACGCGCCGGCAAGTACATAAGACGTGACGCACTGCGTTGTTCTAAAGGATAACGTGCAATATATTGATCAGGTAACTCATAGTCATAATCATCGACACTTAGATAACCTTGAGTTGAAGATACAGACTCATTATCTGTTGAATGGTTTAAGCTATTGTCAGGAGTTGGGTGTTGGTTGTTAAGATGGCTCATAAGCGGTCTTTAATTGTCTTAAAATAAAAGTGGTCGTGGCATTCAAATAAATCAGGCGAAAACTGTGGCTTATATTGGTTCTAGGCTGCCCCAAATTTAATAGTGGCTAGTTTAACAGAAACAAGCTTTTTATGAATTGCCTATAATAATTTTATCATCGGTCGCCGTAAAACCA
>NZ_JAGLBC010000119.1 GCF_018260395.1 Psychrobacter sp. | reverse complement strand
TCGATAAATTTTTCTACTTTTAAAGCGTAGGTATTTAATTTTGTTCAATTACTTACTTTGTTATTAGGTATTCATATGTTTTTAGAGCATGATGTATTTATGCAAGATGAATTCATAGTACAATAAATTCATAGCTTAATATGTCAATAGCACATGCTATTAACTGGCTATATTTTAATAACACATGTCATTAACTGGCTTTAGCGAATACTATTGTCTTATAACTATAAGCTACTCAGTCTATTAACTCTTCGTATAAATTGTTAATTATCATGTCGTAGAGTCACGTATATATTATTGATGCGTTTTATATTTTTATAAAATAGACCATTTGAATCTTTCAGATCACTTATTCATACAGTTAATATAATTTTATTTATTGCAGCTTTATATATTTTTAAATATGGCTTAGACTTAATAAGCACAAAAAGCATTAATTTTTTCAATAAAATGGATAAATTAATGTCTGTTTACTAATTTAATATTATGTTATCTAAGATAAGGACATTTGATAATGGCAAAACTAACTGTTTTAATAACAGGCGCATCACGAGGCATCGGTCTTACCACTGCAAAAAAACTGGCTTCAAAAGGCCATAATGTTGGTTTATTTGACATTGATGTCACTGAACTTGAATCTGCCATTAAAGATAAAGCGTTTAAAAAAGCTATTGGCTCTAAATCTATCGCTCATGGCAACTTAGATGTCACCAACCCAGAAGATTGGGACAGCGCTATTGCAGAAATGAATGATAAGTTCGGTGGAATTGACGTACTCATCAATAATGCGGGTATTTTGGTGACTGGAAACTTGCCAGACTCTCAGTTAAGTGCACAATTGAAGCTGGTAGATATTAATTGTAAAGGTGTGTTAGTTGGCTGTCATAAAATTGCCTCGCAAATGACAGGTGGTGAGCATCATAAAATTATTAACCTATCTTCGGCCTCAGCAATTTATGGTCAGCCCGAGATAGCACCCTACTCTGCTAGTAAGTTCTTTGTTCGTGGTTTGACGGAAGCATTGAACATTGAATTTGAACCAAAAGGTATTAAAGTCGTTGATGTCATGCCACTTTGGGTGCAGACTGATATGACTAAAGGGGTGAAGGTAACAAGCATTGATCGTTTGGGACTGAATTTAACGCCAAACGACGTGGCAAAAGTCCTTTATAAACTGGCTACCTCTCCAAATGCAAAACTGCATAAAACGCATTATCCAGTAGGCATGCCAGCGAAACTTCTAAATTCATTAGCTCAGTTATCACCAAGTGTTTCAATGACCCGCTTATTTAATAAAGTTGTTGGCGCATAGACTTTAATGACTTAGCAATTGTGCTGTTAAACTATCTAATGTGGCGCTATCTATAGTTTGTTAGCTCAATAGCTGGTTTAAAAAGTATTTTTAATTTAAGCTGGCATTGTGCCAGCTTTTTTTATTAACTTACTTTAAGTCGAAAATAGTTCAACCTTAACCTTATTATGAATTGAAATTCTAATCTTGATTTATCACAAGCGTTTTTAAATCAATACTATTGTAAATGCTACTTTTAATAATTAACTAAATTAAAGGTTACATCATTTAACTTCACTCACAGAATACGAACAAGTCATAACTCAGTTTTACTCATAATGCTATATTCAACTCCTATAATGAATGGGCATAATATTTATTGATATTAATCTACTATCTATTAAAAATTTAAAGCTATTAAAAATTTATAGATTAACCTTTGTAATTTTTTACCATAAAAATCATTCACTAACCATAATATTTAGGATAAAAACATGAGTGACAAACGTATTTCTGACAGTATGGAACAAGCGCTTAACGAACAAATGAATAATGAAGCCGCTCAAGCACAAGCTTACTTAGCTTTAGGCGTTTGGGCCGAGTCTAATAATTATGCTGGTATTGCTGATTTCTTTTATAAACATTCAGAAGAAGAACGTCAGCATATGTTCAAATTCTTAGAATACATCCAAACTAGAGGCGGTGAAGCTAAGATTGGTTCAATTCCTGCTCCTCGTGACAATCCAGTAGATTTAGAGACTTGCATTGAAGATGTATGGCATCATGAACTTGATAACTCGAAGAAGATATATGCGCTAGTTGATAAAGCTTTAGAAGAAAGAGATTGGGCTACTTTTAACTTTTTACAGTGGTTCGTAAAAGAGCAGATAGAAGAAGAAGCATTAATTGATGACCTTCGTGATAAATTTGCATTGGCTTCAGAAAGCAAAGACAATAATGCCAATTTCTATTCTTTAGACCGAGATATGGCTAATGCGTCTCAAGAAGCTGAACTGCCACAAGATAAGACACTATAGCTAATACTTTAGGCTGTTTTTAATTATTGGTGATATTAATAATTTTCATTGCAGTCAGCTAAATTACAGCAAGTATTAAATTTAGATTCATTAAATCAAGTTACCAGAGCAATGCATGCAACGAGGAGTAATTTATGCAAGACCCTAATAATAGTTTAGATTCTAACGATAACTTAGAAGGCATAGATGCTGAGCAAGGTTTAACGCCGATGCATCGTCAAAATATTGATGAATCTCGTATCGATGAAGTTTTAGTAGATGATGCTATAGCAGGTTCAGATTACCCTGATATACGTGATATTGCTGACAACGATGCTGTTTCTCACAGCTTTGATGATGAATAATTAGTCCAATTGCTTTTGTATTAACTGTTAATTGTCCCTAATTTTAGAACCGTATATTGTTATGCGGTGCTTTTTTAATGAATGAATACTTTTATATGATACAAATGTATTTATAATGATTAGCTGCATTTAAAAATACTAGTTAATAGACTGCAACTCGATTTTTAAACTATTTACGCCCAACCATTTAGGGTGGCTGCCCATCCTGCAGCCAACGGTTTTGCCAGAGCCTCCATAAGATCTATATGCGCTTCATCAGAATTTAAAGCAGGAATATAATGATACTCTTGGCCACCGGCATTGATAAAATTATCACGGTTTTCCATGGCAAGCTCTTCTAAAGTTTCCAGACAATCGGCTGAAAAGGCGGGACTGACTACCTGTACTGAACGAACGCCAGATTTACCCCACTCCTCAAGCGTGACATCAGTATACGGTTTTACCCATTCTTGTTTGCCAAAACGTGACTGAAAACTGATAATCCATTCATCGTTTGCCAATCCCAATGCATGTGCTACCTGAGCGGCAGTACATTTACAACGCTTTGGATACGGATCACCTTTATCAGCATAAGGCTGCGGAATACCATGAAAACTAAACATAAGCTTTTCAGGCTTTCCATGTATCGCTTGAAAACGCTGTATCGACTCTACCAATGCTTTGATATAAAGCGGGTGGGCAAAATAATCTTTGACAATAGTGTAGTTGGGCAAGTTGCGCTGCTTTAAAGTCCATTTAGTTAGGGCATCATAAACCGCACCACCAGAGGTTGCTGAATACTGAGGGAATAATGGCAATATAACAAAATGGTCCACGCCTTCACTTCGCAGTTTATCCATCACATATGGCAATCCAGGATTGCCATATGACATGGCAGCATGTACCGAAACCTCAAAAGGCGCCAAACTACCGTCTAGACGAGCCTGTAATTTGGCAACTTGCTCACCTAAAATTCTACGAATCGGCGAATCACCTTCCCAAACACTGGCGTAAGCTTCTGCAACACGCTTTGGGCGGCTGGGCAATACAAATAAATTAAGAATAATCGCCCATAAAAACTGAGGAATCTCAATAACCCTTGGGTCAGATAAAAACTGTTTTAGATAGCGACGTACTGCTGGCGCTGTCGGCTCATCAGGGGTGCCAAGATTAACAAGTAAAATTGCAATACGGGGAGGCTTATTGGGTTTCATAGTACTATGAATGTCCTTGCTGAAGCTGATTTTAGGAAAATATTAACGCATCAAACGCTTTTATATTATTATAAGTTACTCAGTGCTTAAACTTTAGCGTTTTAGCAGTTTATTAATAGCACATGAGTGTAATTTTAAGCGCTTAAATTTATAAAGGTCATTCAATTGTTGATTAACAACGCATATTGATTGTTCACAAAGCTTAAGTGTACCATTATTAAAGGCTGATTTACCAAAGTCACATCAATCATCACTTTCATATCACTTTCATTTTTAGGTCAAATTATTATCAAATTAAGGCTTCATAGATGATAAATAGATAATGGTTTTATTGCCAAAGATGCAAGTTGTACTTATAAGCCCTTACGCCTACAATAGCTAAATCCTGAAAACATCGCTAATTTTTTCATACTTAAATAATAAACATCATTTTTGAGGTAATTTTGAGTATTCCATCTAGTACCCGATCAACCCCGATAGATCCAAAGTTTGTTAATTCTGTGGGCATCGTAACCCCGCAGACGATGCATTTTGATACCCCTCTTATTTTAGAATGCAATCGAACTTTAACAGAGTTTGACTTGGTTTATGAAACTTATGGGGAGTTAAATGCGGATAAATCCAATGCAATTCTAATCTGTCATGCATTATCGGGCAGTCACCATGCTGCAGGCTGGCACAGTGAAGATGATTTAAAACCGGGTTGGTGGGACAATATGATTGGTCCTGGCAAGTCGATCGATACCACACGCTTTTTTGTGGTTTGTCTTAACAACATTGGCAGTTGCCATGGCTCAACTGGTCCTACCACGCTCGTCCCTGAATCTAGTGAATATGGTAAGCCGGGCGCACCGTATGGTCCAGACTTCCCATTAATTACCATCAAGGACTGGGTAAAAACCCAAGCTATGCTCTCTGATCGTCTAGGCATTGAAGTGTGGCATGCAGTGGTGGGAGGCTCAATGGGGGGTATGCAGGCTTTACAATGGTCAGTTGATTATCCACAACGTTTAAAGCGCAGCGTTATCATTGCCAGCACTCCAAAACTGTCCGCTCAAAATATTGCCTTCAATGAAGTGGCTCGTCAATCGATATTATCCGATCCTGAGTTTAATAAAGGGCGTTATATAGAAGCTGGCACTTACCCCCGCCGTGGACTTATTCTTGCCCGCATGGTAGGTCATATCACTTATCTGACCGAAGATGCCATGAAGTTCAAATTTGGTCGTGACTTAAAGTCTGGCAAATTCATGTATGGCTATGACGTAGAGTTTCAGGTTGAAAGCTATTTGCGTTATCAAGGTGAGCGCTTCAGCAAAAACTTCGATGCCAATACTTATTTATTAATGACCAAAGCTTTGGATTACTTTGACCCCACTCGCGACTATGTCAACAATGACACTTTATCAGATTTAGAAGCTCTAAAACAAACCTTAAAGCATACTCAGTGTCAATTTCTTATCGTTTCATTCACTACCGATTGGCGCTTTGCTCCTGCTCGATCACAAGAAATTGTTGATGCATTAATGGCCAATGACAAACAGGTAAGCTATGTTAATGTCGATGCACCGCATGGCCATGATTCTTTCTTATTTGATATTCCACGTTATATGAGTGCCATTAAAGGCTTCTTGAACGCGCCTTTTTTAAACCATTACAAAACCAAACCTACAGCCACATTGCAACGTAATAATCGTAATACCTCAATAAATACGCAGGAGAGCCTAACATGAGAATAGATCATGAACTTGCCAAACAGTGGATTGCTCCGCATTCTCGCGTGTTGGACTTAGGCTGTGGCGATGGCTCGTTATTAGAACATATGCAACATTCGCTAGGCGTAACGGGCTACGGTCTTGAATTAGACGAGGCGAATATTAACATTGGTATTTCTAAAGGATTAAATATTATAGAGCAAGACCTAAATGATGGCTTGGCGCGGTTTGCTGACAATAGCTTTGATACTGTGGTAATGGCACGTGCCCTACAAGCTGTTAAATCGCCAGATACTTTACTATTAGACATGCTAAGGGTTGGCCGAGAAGCGGTAATTACTTTTCCTAACTTTGCACATTGGCAAAATCGTTTGCACTTAGGATTAAAGGGTTTAATGCCTGTGTCTGAGGCATTGCCTTATGAATGGTATAACACGCCTAATATTCACCTTTGCACTTTTAAAGACTTTGAGAAACTATGTACAGATAATGATATTAAAATAGTCAATCGTTTTGCAGTGACCGATTCTAGCTCTAAAAGACATTCGCCATTAATCACTTCTATTATTCGTAGAGCACCCAACTTATTGGCAGATGTGGCTATTTATAGAGTAACTAAGACAAAGTAAAGGTCAAAATATAAGTCAAAATTACCGTCAAAATAATAAATTTTATTCAAGCTGTTTGACTGGTCATAGGCGTATATTTATTGCTTAAACCTTTCTGGTATTACTTGGTTACAAATGACTTGAGTAATTTGACTGTTAATTTATTGTTAAAAGCTAATTTTAGGTTAACAGCGTTTGAGTTTCGTCTTTTTGGATGGTAAGCTATGTAAATCTTGTCGACTATATGTTATCGACACCATAAATCTAATTAAATTCACATTGCCATTATCTTCTAAATCAACTCTTAAATTAACGCATGGATAAGTCGTTAATTTGGATTTTTTAGGGAATAAGTATTTATAAAATAATGCTGAGCATTGTTTGTTTCTGTTTTTTTTAAATACAGTCAATTTCGGATAACTTATATGAAACTTTTAAAAGCTACTCTATTCACTGCCATGTTTGCTATCACTGGCTTGTCTCATGCTGACCTAGTTGCAAACATTCCATTGGATGTATCTCGTTTTGAAATGATGAATATCAATGAATTAACGAGCCGTGCAAATCAAGGTAATGACCATGCTCAGTTTTATTTAGCCAAACGCTATCAGAAAGGAGAAGGTCTTGCTAAAAACTCACAAAAAGCTATTGAATGGTATACCCGAGCTGCCAACCAAAACGTTACTCCAGCTCAGTTAAACCTAGGTATTATGTATGCTCGCGGTGAAGGTGTAGCGGTTAACGAAAATCAAGCCCGTTATTGGTTAGAGCGTGCGGCAAAACGTGGTGATAACCGTGCCAGTTACACCCTAGCTTTAATCGATGAAAAACAGCGTAAACTGGTTGACGCTTATAAGTGGTATGAGCTTGCGGCTCGTGATGGCATGTTGAATGATGAAGTTCGTACTAAAGCTCGTGGTAAAATTGGTCAATTAGCGCTTAACTTATCAAGTTCAGACGTAGCGAATGCACGTAATCAAGCAGATAGCTGGTTTCAAAGTAATTAATACAAGTCAGCTAAGTCTTTATTAACTTTGTTTTAAGCGTCAATGAGTTAAAGTTAAGTATTTAAACTAAGAACTTAAATTTAAACTGTGTAACGTTGATGATTAAAATAGAAACCTAGCCTTTGAGCTAGGTTTTTTTTGTTTCGATTTTGCCTATATTGGTTATGACATGAGTTTTCTAAACTTTTTTATAACTTAGATTAACACACCAAGTGCAACGCTACGTAATATTAAAGAACACCTGA
>NZ_JAGLBC010000001.1 GCF_018260395.1 Psychrobacter sp. | reverse complement strand
TAATTTAAACATACTACCCAATCTAGAAATTCATCTATCATTCAAAGTGCATACTAATGCTTCACCTAGTAGGTGCAGCTAGTCTAATAAAGATAGTTTTTTTTAGAAAAGGGTAAACCATGTAACAAGGAGTGTGACATGTTATACAGTTTTCCAAATACAGCGGACAGTCCTGTCAAATTTCGGGACAAATATGATAACTTCATCGGTGGTGAATGGACGCCCCCTGTTAAGGGTGAGTATTTTGATAATCCTAGCCCAATAGATGGCAAGATTATCAGCAAAGTCGCTCGCTCTACCGCAGAAGATATCGAAAAAGCTCTTGATGCTGCCCATGCTGCAAAAGACGCATGGGGTAAAACCAGCGTTGCGCAACGCGCGCAACTTCTAAATAAAATGGCAGACGCCATTGAAGCTAATTTAGAAAATATTGCGATAGCTGAATGCTATGAAAATGGTAAGCCGGTGCGCGAAACGCTTGCCGCTGATATTCCTTTAGCAGTCGATCATCTCCGCTATTTTGCCAGTGCTATCCGTGCTCAAGAAGGTAGCTTGAGCCAACTTGATGATGACACAGTGGCCTATCATTTCCATGAGCCTCTGGGTGTTGTCGGGCAGATTATTCCTTGGAACTTCCCTATTCTAATGGCATTTTGGAAGATTGCTCCTGCATTAGCGGCAGGTAACTGCATCATCCTTAAGCCTGCTGAACAAACGCCAACTTCCATTTTATACTTACTAGAAGTGACAGGTATTATGGATATGCTGCCCAAAGGTGTGCTTAATATTGTTAATGGGTTTGGGGCTGAGGCGGGTAAACCATTGGCAACCAATCCTCGTGTAAATAAAGTCGCATTCACTGGTGAAACCACCACGGGCCGCTTAATCATGCAATATGCGAGTGAAAATATCATTCCTGTCACTCTTGAGCTTGGGGGTAAGAGTCCTAACATTTTCTTTGCAGATGTAATGGATGAGGATGATGACTTTTTGGACAAGGCGATAGAAGGTTTGGTGATGTTCGCGTTAAACCAAGGAGAGGTATGTACCTGCCCTTCTCGCGCGATCATCCATGAGAGCATCTATGATAGATTTATCGAGCGCTGTATTGAGCGGGTCAAAGCCATTAAGCTAGGCAATCCACTAGATACCGACACTATGGTAGGGGCTCAAGCCAGCTCAGATCAGTTAGAAAAGATATTATCTTATCTTGATATTGGCAAAAAAGAAGGCGCAGAAGTCTTAGTTGGCGGCGAAAAAATCAAACGTGAGGACGAGTTAGGTGGTGGCTATTATGTGCAGCCTACCATGTTTAAAGGCACTAATGACATGCGTATCTTCCAAGAAGAGATTTTTGGTCCGGTGTTATCAGTGACGACCTTTGAAAATGATGAGGAAGCGATGAGTATTGCAAATGACACCTTATATGGCTTGGGTGCTGGTGTATGGACTCGAAATATACATAAAGCGTATCGCTTCGGACGCGGCATTAAAGCCGGTCGAGTTTGGACCAACTGCTATCACCTCTACCCTGCCCATGCAGCGTTTGGGGGCTATAAGCAGTCAGGCATTGGCCGTGAAAGCCATTTAATGATGCTCAGTCATTATCAACAAACGAAGAACCTATTGGTGTCCTACAGCCCCAAAGCTATGGGCTTCTTTTAAGTATTTCAAAGGCATCTGGATATGCAAGTCACAGCCACGCCGGCAACTGAAGCGCTCATTGCCCTATTGACATCGAAACATGGCGACCTGATGTTTCATCTATCGGGTGGATGCTGTGATGGCAGCTCCCCGATGTGCTACCCCTTGGGTGAATTTAAAGTGGGCGGACAGGATGTACTCATTGGCAGCCTTGCTGGCTATCCGTTTTATATTGGTAAAGCGCAGCATTCTCTTTGGCAACACACAGATTTAACTATCGATGTGGTTGACGGACGGGGTTCAAGCTTTTCACTTGAGATACCAGAAGGCAAACGCTTTATCGTTCGCTCCGAGCTGTGTCAAATTTAATTTAGGGCTTGTTTTGGTAGGTCTTGTAATAAAGGATGCTTTTTATCCTTTTTAGTCAACTCAATAGGCATCCATCCAATTTCTCTGACTCCAGAGGGGGCAACCTTTGCGCCTAAACATTCGGCTATAAGCTGTGCACCTAAACATACGCCTATTACAGTTTTTACTGCTGCAATACTTTGCTTAATAAATTGCTTTTCAGCAACCAGCCAAGGGTATTGAGCCTCGTCATACACTCCCATTGGCCCGCCCATAATAATCAGCCATTCAAAGCTTTGTTAATCGGGCAACTTGTCATCTTCATATAAACGTGTGGTGGTCACACTATGACCATTATTCGTCGCCCACGTTTCAATATAGCCTAGCTTTTCAAAATCGACGTGGTATAGGGCATGTATTTTTGTAGAGACATAAGATATTTTATTTGAGGGGCTAATCGCTTTAATATATTATATTTGCAATATTTAATAACTTATACTAAAAAGACTGCCTATAAGAAATACTGCCCATAAGTGGATTACTGACAACAAAAAAACCACTTAGTCAGAAACTAAGTGGTTTATTATTTAAAGCGTATAAGAAATTAAAAAACTAATTACTGATTGCTTTCATAAACAGGTAATTGAGCACATATTTTTTCAACTTTAGCGCGAATGTCTGTTAATACCTTCTCATCGCCACGACTGTCTAATACATCACAAATCCAACCTGCCAATTCGCCAGACTGCGCTTCGTTAAATCCTCGAGTAGTAATAGCGGGTGTACCAATACGGATACCAGAAGTGACGAATGGGGATTTTGGATCATTTGGTACCGCATTTTTATTGACTGTAATACCCGCATCGCCCAACCATTTATCTGCCTCTTTACCCGTCATTTCTTGTTTAACTAGGCTGATAAGCATAAGGTGATTTTCAGTACCGCCAGAGATTATTTCATAACCACGATCTTGGATAACTTTAGCCATTGCCTTGGCGTTTTTAACCACTTGCTGCTGGTACGTTTTGAAATCATCTTGCAAGGCTTCTTTAAAACAAACTGCTTTTGCGGCAATGGCGTGCATCAATGGGCCACCTTGGTTGCCTGGGAATACCGCTGAGTTTAGTTTTTTAGCCAATTTCTCATCACGCGATAAAATCAGACCTGAACGTGGGCCACGAAGAGTTTTGTGAGTAGTCGTGGTAACAACGTCTGCAAATGGTACTGGACTTGGATAGACGCCTGCTGCCACTAGCCCTGCAACATGTGCCATATCAACAAAGAAATATGCATCTATACTATCTGCTATATCACGGAAGCGCTGCCAATCAACCACTTGTGAATATGCTGAAAAACCGGCAATAATCATTTTTGGTTTGTGCTCTTTTGCCAAACGCTCAACTTCTTCATAATCAATCAGACCTGTTTCTTCAACTAAACCATACTGTACAGCGTTATAGTTAATGCCTGAGAAGTTAACGTGTGCGCCGTGGGTTAAATGCCCGCCTGCATCTAAGCTCATGCCTAAGACTGTGTCACCAGCCTCTAACAACGCTAAGAAAACTGCTGAGTTAGCTTGGCTCCCAGCATGTGGTTGTACGTTAGCGTATGCTGCGCCAAATAGTTCTTTAGCACGATCTATCGCTAATTGCTCAACAATATCAACATACTCACAACCGCCATAATAACGTTTGCCAGGATAACCTTCAGCATATTTATTGGTTAAGTCAGACCCTTGTGCTTCCATTACCGCTTGTGAGCAATAGTTCTCCGAAGCAATAAGCTCGATATGGCTTTCTTGACGCTTGGTTTCTGATACCATGGCTTGGTATAGATCTGGATCATAGTCTTTAATGCTAATATCTTTAAACATAGTTCTATCCTATTAATAAGTCATATATAACGAACAAAAAATCAAGCGCTTAACCCGCCAATCGATGTATGACCTATTTAGGAAATAGTCAACAGGGGGCAACTTTGCACATTAGGCAATAAGTGTAACATGAAACCTTATCGACTTAACCTAAAAAATAGCCACTTACTCTACACTTTGCAGGCTATTACTAGTCTTTATATACATCGTAAGACAGCCATAAACCCAATGATTTATATTATAAATCGTCCTTAAAAAAACCTGTTAAAAAAGTCTCACTAATTATTAATTCTCGCTTATACCATGTATAAATAGTACTCCGGCGCCACCCTATATGGGTCAAATCTATAACTCGGCAATAAGGCAAACGGCTTTGTCTTTTAAATAGCACATAGCCAATAGGCGTGCACCCTAAATATTGAAGGCGTTTTGCCTCCCCTTTTAGGCTTATTAAAGGGAATATACTTCTAGCAGCTATCCAAGGCTGGTCACTATTACCATATAATAAAGACTCTCTTACCCATGCCATTACTGGTCTATTGAGTTGTCTGCCTTGATAACCTAATTGTTTTTTTTGTAATAAGGTGAGCATCCGGTAGCCCTCAAAAGCAGGCTCTACTCTAAGAGGTCGCCCCGCCTTAATTTCTAATAAAGCCGTTAACGATCCATCTGCAGTCAGCCATTTTAGTGGTTCATTTGGCAACGTCTTTTTTGATAGTGTCTTATCTAATACCGACATCATTTGTCCTATAGCCTGACTGTGAACTTATCCATTAAAGGGAGGCATATTTTCAATATTAAAAGGTAGTGCCTCATGAGCCTGCTGACGATACTGCTGCATATATTCGCGGTCTTGTTGACAAAAGTTTGCTATAGCAGGTTCAAAACGGGCATCATAAATCCGATGTAGCGAGTGCGTCTTATGCGGCACAAAGCCTCTAATTAGTTTATGCTCACCTTGAGTACCTGGGTCAAAATACTGTAGTCCTTGTTGGATAGCAAACTCGATGCCTTGATAATAGCAAAGCTCAAAATGTAAGCTATCATATTCCTCTAATGACCCCCAATAACGACCATATAAAGTGGAGTTAAAGGAGGTTGGATCATCATAAAAAAACAAGCTACTAGCCACAATTTGCTCATGCTCATCGATTGCTTGAGCCAACATAAGCTGATCAGACATGGTATTGGCAATCTGCTCAAAAAACTCTGGTGCTAAATAAGGGTGACGACCACGAACTGCATAGGTCATGGCATAACATTGGTAAAATACTGTCCAATCGTCTGCAGTAATGTCTTTACCTGTTTTAATTTGGCAACTTAGATTTTGTTTGGTTATCTTTTTGCGCTCAGCTCGAATGTTTTTACGCTTCTTGGCAGTAAGTGTGCTTAAAAAATCATCGAAATCGGTAAAGGGTTGTGGACTATTAGTAGCATCAAGATTGGTCAGGTTTTTATTCTGCCACAAAAACTGACAACCTTGACGCTCAAGCAATTGATGATCAAATATTGGATTTGGTAAGGTATTAAACGTTTGAACCTGCTGCTCATTAATAAATAAACCATGCCAACTTGATGCGCCAATTTGTTTTGAAATTTCATCAACCGCCTTAATGGCCACCTGCCATATCTCGCCAGTGAGCTCATAACCTTTAGCAAGCCAGAAACGCTCTCCCGTGACAGGCGTATAAGGCACACTTGTCACTAATCTTGGGTAATAATTCTCTCCATATCGAGCATAAGCATCCGCCCAAGCATGATCAAACACATATTCACCTTGATGATGATCTTTAATGAACAGGGGCATCACTGCTATTGGCGATTGATTATCTAGCTCGTTTTCAGACTGTGTTTTGTTAGAAGAATCTTTATCATAGATAATGACATATAGAGGTATCCAACCTGATTCACCACCGATGGCCCCACTATCTATTAACGCTTGCCAATATTCAAAAGACATAAATGGGGTGTCAGGGGATTGCCACTTGGCTTGATTCTGCCATTGAATATCTTGGGTTATGCTATAACTATATATCGCTGAAGGACTATTACTGGTTGCTGTATAGTTTGTCATCATATTTAAATCTAATCAGTGGCTATGTGTTTAGAGTATCAAATTATCAACATCCTGCTTATATTATTTTTACAACATACAATATATCTGCAACGGTTTATTGCACAAATTAATATTTCGATAAAAAATGAGGTTTATAATAGCTAACGCATCATCCAAATATATATCAAAAAATAGATATCAAAAAACAGATATAAGAAAAAGATATCAAATCAGGCATTGAATTAGACGATGATAAGCTCAGCTATTTTGACCTTAATAGACTTTTATAGCTTTTCATAAATTTATAGCTTTTAATGAATTGATAGGTTTTAAAATTGGGTTCGATGACAGGTTTTAATTGTAAACTTTAACCCATTTTTTAGTTTCGCAAGAATTTAATATAAGAAAAGATTTAGCCTGGTTAGATAATTATTGTTTTGAATTTTTATTTATTGAATAAACACTTATGTTAATGATGATATCGCAACATAGGACTGGTAAAATAGGTGTTTATTCGCTTGATTTAATTCGTATACATATGTTCGCTTAAAAATTGTATACTTAGTTCATTATAAAGCATTGACAACGTTTAATTTATGGTCAGTCGGCTATAGCGCTCTGACCTTGCTACATTTGTTCAACTATGATTATTTTAAATTTATTGCTCTAAATACGTTAATTGGGTTAGGCCAAGTCTCATAAAAATCATATCAATTTTGGTCTTTCTCAATGCTTATAAGCTCTTAGCAATTATGAGCATTTTTTAGTTGATTATTACAAATATAGATAAATTTTTTATTAACTTCAAACTAAAGGAACCTACTACTATAATGTCAAAAATTATTTATACAAAAACCGACGAAGCCCCAGCGTTAGCTACCCTTTCTTTCTTGCCTATCGTTGAAGCTTTCACTAAGACATCAGACATATCTGTTGAGACTAGCGATATTTCTTTAGCGGCTCGCATACTGGCCGAATTCCCTGATTATTTAACTGAAGAACAACGAGTTCCGGATAACTTAGCTACTTTAGGTCGTCTGACTCAAGATCCAAATACCAATATCATCAAACTACCCAATATTAGTGCTTCTGTACAGCAACTAAAAGCAGCTATTAAAGAGTTACAAAACAAAGGCTATGCCCTACCTGACTATCCTGAAGACCCACAAACTGATGAAGAGCTAGAGCTACGTAAGCGTTATGGTAAGGCTCTTGGTAGTGCGGTTAACCCTATATTGCGTGAAGGCAACTCAGACCGCCGTGCCCCAAAAGCTGTTAAGAACTATGCGCGTAAGCATCCGCATTCAATGGGTGAATGGAAACAATGGTCAATGACTCACGTCTCTCACATGCATTATGGTGATTTTTATAGTGGCGAGCAGTCGATGACCCTAGATAAGGCCCGTACAGTACGTATGGAGCTATTATTAAGCGATGGCACTACCAAAGTTCTAAAGCCTGAGATTGCACTAAAAGACAAAGAAGTCATCGATCTAATGTTTATGAGCAAAAAAGCATTGCTTGAGTTCTACGAGCGTGAAATGGAAGATTGCCGCGATGCGGGTATCTTATTCTCATTACACGTTAAAGCGACTATGATGAAGGTGTCTCACCCAATCGTATTTGGTCACGCTGTTCGTATCTACTATAAAGAAGCCTTTGAAAAACATGGTGAGCTTTTTGATGAGTTGGGTATTAACGTCAATAATGGTATGGCTGACTTGTACGAAAAAATTAAGACATTGCCTGCTTCAAAACGTGAAGAAATTGAGCATGATTTACATGCATGTCAAGAGCATCGTCCTCGTCTAGCCATGGTAGATTCTTCTAAAGGTATTACAAACTTCCACTCACCAAGTGATGTTATTGTTGATGCGTCAATGCCAGCTATGATTCGTAATGGCGGTAAGATGTGGGGTGCAGATGGCAAAATGTATGACTGTAAAGCTGTTATGCCAGAGTCAACTTTTGCGCGTATCTATCAAGAAATGATCAACTTTTGCAAATGGCATGGTAATTTTGACCCCACTACTATGGGTACTGTACCCAACGTAGGTCTAATGGCTCAAAAAGCTGAAGAATATGGGTCACATGATAAGACCTTTGAATCTAGTGATTCGGGTATTGCACGTATCGTAGACATTGAAACAAATGAAGTATTGATGGAACAAGCTATTGAGAAAGGTGATATCTGGCGTATGTGTCAGGTCAAAGATGAGCCGATACAAGACTGGGTTAAACTTGCTGTTCGCCGTGCCCGTGAATCAGATACGCCAGTTGTGTTCTGGCTGGATCCTTACCGTCCACATGAAAACGAACTTATCAAAAAAGTACAAACTTATTTGAAAGACTATGACACAGAAGGTTTACGTATTTATATTATGTCACAAGTACGTGCTATGCGTTATACTTTAGAGCGTGTATGGCGTGGTTTAGATACTATTTCTGCGACTGGTAATATCCTACGTGATTATTTGACCGACTTATTCCCAATCTTAGAGTTGGGTACTAGTGCTAAGATGCTGTCTGTGGTGCCATTGATGAAAGGTGGCGGTTTATTCGAGACAGGCGCTGGCGGGTCAGCACCAAAACATGTACAGCAGCTATTAGAAGAAAACCACTTGCGCTGGGATTCACTGGGAGAATTCTTAGCCCTGACAGTTTCATTAGAACATTTAGCTTCTACGCAAGACAATGCTAAAGCAAAAGTATTGGCAGACACCCTTGATAAAGCGATCGAGACGTTACTCCTCAATGACAAGTCTCCTTCACGCTCTACTGGTGAGTTAGACAACCGTGGTAGCCACTTCTATCTAGCTATGTACTGGGCTCAAGAGCTAGCGAATCAAGACATTGACAGCGAGTTGAAAGCACAGTTTGCTCCTGTTGCTCAATCTTTAGCTAGTAAAGAAGAGACTATCCTTAAAGAGATGAACGAAGTTCAAGGTAAGCCTGTAGATATCAAAGGTTACTTTTTTGCCGATGAAGAAGTGGCTAAGAGCGTTATGCGTCCAAGTCATACTTTTAATGAAGTTATTGATTCTATCTAAGTTAGCAGTTAGCTATTATTTAAGCTAGGCTTATAACAAACAATTAAGCTATGTTCTACTAAAACACTGTTAGATATGTCTATAATTTATATCGATCCGATCATACCCCATGGATAATTCCTTGGGGTATTTTTTGGGCTTAATAAAGCTCACAACTAGATACGATTTGTAAACTGACTATAAAGCTGCCCATTTAGTATGATTAAACTTTCTCAAAACGCTCAAGCAAATTACAAGCTTACAAATAACTCATTTATAACAATAAAAAGGATTTACAATACTTATGTCAAAAATTATATATACCATAACAGATGAAGCGCCAGCACTTGCTACTCACTCATTTTTACCTATTGTGGAAGCCTTTACTAAGACAGCGGGCATAGAAGTTGAAACCAGTGATATCTCATTGGCCAGCCGCATATTAGCAGTGTTTCCTGATTACCTTGATGAATCACAGCGTGTTCCTAATGACCTTGAACAACTAGGAGAATTGGTATTAAAGCCTGAAGCCAACATCATTAAACTGCCTAACATTAGTGCTTCTATTCCTCAATTAAAAGCTGCGATTAAAGAGCTGCAAGATAAAGGGTTTAATCTACCTGATTATCCTGATAAGCCTGAGACAGATGAAGAAAAAGACGTTCGTACTCGTTACGATAAAATTAAAGGCAGTGCCGTTAACCCTATCATTCGCGAGGGTAATTCCGACCGCCGTGCGCCAAAAGCTGTTAAGGCTTATGCTAGAGCCAATCCCCATTCTATGAAACCTTGGTCACCTGACTCTAAGACACATGTGGCAACCATGGCTTGTTGTGACTTTGTTGACGATGAAAAATCCATTACCATAGATGAACCAACTAATTATCGTGTGGTTTATACCGATGAGAATGGGCAGCAGACTGAGCTTATGTCGCCTGCTCCCTTGCTAAAAAATGAATTATTCGATACCTCTATTCTAAGCTTTAATGTATTGACTCAGTTTTTAGAGCAGCAAGTACAAGATGCCAAAGCCAAAAACGTATTGTTCTCTATTCATTTAAAAGCGACAATGATGAAGGTGTCTGATCCTATTATATTTGGGGATGCAGTGCGCGTTTACTTCAAAGATTTGTTTGACAAATATGGCGATCTTTTTGACAAGATTGGCGTTGATGCAAACAATGGGTTCGCTCAGTTACTATCCAAAATCGAAGAGCTACCTGAAGACAAACGTAATGAAATTAAAGCTGATATTCAAAAGGTTTATGATAAAAACCCTCCATTAGCTATGGTGAATTCAGAAAAAGGCATTACCAATCTTCATGTACCTAGCGATGTCATTGTTGATGCTTCCATGCCAGCCATGATCCGTGACGGCGGTAAGATGTGGGGTCCAGATGGCAAGCTTCATGATACCAAAGCGGTCATTCCTGACAGTAGCTATGCTGAACTTTATGACGAGACTATCAAATTCTGTAAAGAAAATGGTGCCTTTGACCCAGCAACTATGGGTACTGTCCCTAATGTAGGTCTCATGGCTCAAAAAGCAGAAGAATACGGTTCTCACAACACCACTTTTCAGCTCCCTGGCAAAGGTAAAGTTCAAGTCATTGATGATAATGGCACGGTATTAACCGAGCACAAAGTTAATGCAAAAGACATCTGGCGTATGAACCGAGTTAAAGATGCTCCGATACAAGACTGGGTCAAGTTAGCGGTCACCCGTGCTCGTGCTAGTGGTATGCCAGCGGTATTTTGGTTAGACAAGACACGTGCTCACCATGCCGCTTTAATTGAAAAAGTAGAACTCTATCTTAAAGACCATGACACAGAAGGTTTAGATATCAGTATCATGCCTATTAGACAAGCCACTCGTTATACACTCGAGCGCTTAAAAGCGGGTAAAGATACCATCTCAGTAACAGGTAATGTACTTCGTGATTATCTGACTGATTTATTTCCTATTTTAGAGTTAGGTACCAGTGCTAAGATGCTGTCTATCGTACCGCTGATGAATGGTGGCGGATTGTTTGAGACAGGCGCTGGTGGTTCAGCTCCAAAGCATGTACAACAATTACTTGAAGAAAATCATTTACGCTGGGATTCGCTAGGTGAATTTTTGGCTTTAGCGGTATCGCTTGAGCATGAGGCCGAACACGGTAGTGAAGATGGTACTACTCATAATCCAAAAGCACAGCTTTTGGCAGATACTTTAAGTGATGCAACTGAAAGGCTATTGCTTGATAATAAGTCGCCTTCTCGCAAAGTAGGCGAACTAGATAACCGAGGCAGCCATTTTTATCTGGCTATGTACTGGGCTCAAGAATTGGCTAAGCAGGATAAGGACAAAGCGCTTAAAGAGCGATTTACACCCCTTGCTAAGACCCTTGGTGATAATGAAGACAAGATTGTAAAAGAGTTAAATGACGTACAGGGTAAACCTGTTGATTTAAAAGGCTATTATCGACCAGACGATGCTATTGTGAAGCAAGTTATGCGCCCAAGTAAAACTTTTAATGAAGCCATAGCCTCACTCTAGGCACATATAATATTTTTAGCTTATGAGTTATTTAGCTCTTGGTAAAAGCATCTCAAATTTTGAGGTGCTTTTTTTATAGACCAAACTATGCAATACAGCATGTTAAAATAAGCAGATATTTATAAACACCATTTTTAAAAATAGTAGATCTCTTATGCCATCCGTTATCCTATTTAACAAACCCTACGGCGTGCAAAGCCAATTTAGTGACGATGCTAATAATAAATTTGCGCCATTATCACACTATTTTAGCGATAAAGCCTTACGCGTCGCAGGTCGACTTGATGCTACTAGTGAAGGTTTATTAATTTTAACAGCAGACGGTCAGGTTAATAAGGCGATAACCCATCCACCCAAAGCCAATCAAGGTCGCAAACAAGGTAAAACGTATCTCGTTCAAGTCGAAGGCATCCCGACCCAAGAACAATTGAATCAATTACAAGAGGGTGTGGTATTAAAAGATGGCAAGACGCTTCCAGCTAAAGTCAATCATGTCAGCGAAGACGAGTTACCCATGCCATTATGGCAACGTGACCCACCAATACGCGAACGTAAAAGCGTCCCTGATTCTTGGCTGATGATAACTATTTATGAAGGTAAAAATAGACAAGTTAGACGCATGACAGCACATGTGGGTCTGCCCTGTCTGCGTCTTATCCGCTGGTCTGTAGCAGGGTTTGAACTGGGGGGGATAGGTGTGGGCGAGTTTGTGCGGGTGAGTTTAAGCCATGATCGTTTAAAAGAGTTGGGGTTGAGGTAACGTTTATTAAGGCGTATTTTAATTTTAATAAATGGCTTTATCAATCAGACGTTCCTAACGTTATATCTAAACCGATATTCAAACTTTGACCATCTATTCACAATCTAGAGGTTTATTTAATTGCATAAGTATAAACCAGTGTATAAAATGTTATGTTATAACATAATATATAATGGAAAATATTTATGGAAGTACTTGCTGTTGATAACTTCAAGAGTCTATATTACTTATTAATTGATGATATAAAAAACCTAAAACCTATTGCAAAACAAAGTTTACTACGTCTATACGAGCAGTTTTCTCAAGGGTTATCTCCGAATACAAAAGACTATCAACTAATCATGCAAGATAATACTCATGCATCATTGTGCATTGACAGTCATGCTGGAAAGATAACATCCTGTTTCGGATGCCAAAGTTATCATTACACTGATGATAAAAAAAATTATACCACTGAACACGTTATTGAATGGCCATCAGGAAAGGTTTTCGCTTGGTGTATTTGGGATGCTTTTTTTATTACTAAGCTCGTAGGAAAATCTGCCACCATTCGTACTGTCGACTTTATTAATAAGACTAAAATTAAGATTGAATTTGATGGCTCAGTTTTTAACTGCGATGACTGCTGGTTTAGTTTTCCGCTTGGAGACACACAAATGAATGAGTCAATACGGGCTTGCTTTTGCTGTCGAACAAAAGCATTTACCAACCCTCAAAATGCACAAATATATGCCAATCAATATAACTGTGAAGTCGTCGATATGACTGAAATATTGGCTCGTACCCAAAAGATAGTGATGGCATTAACTTAAATGTTAATTCCTATATACAGTCACTTGAGCTCGCTTTAAGCTTAGCCTGTAAACTATATCAAAGAATATGATTTATGGAATCAATTCGTTAGGAGATAATATACCCATACCTACCATTATTATCTTGAGTTAAAAATCAAAAAGTTAGGTAAGAGGATAAACGATATGCAAAATATTACGGCGCTTATATTCGATGACTTTGAAACCTTAGATCTCTTCGGTCCTGTTGAAATGTTTGGCAGACTCAATGAGCGTTATACCGTTCAGTTTTGTTCCCCAAACGGCGGGTTAGTTCATAATGCCCACGATGTATCCGTGCCGACTCACTCTGTTACCAATTTACCGAACTCAACCGATATTTTATTGGTCGTTGGTGGACTAGGTACTCGAAAGCAGGCTAAGGATATTCAATTTTTGCAAGGATTACGACAACTGGCCAATGATGCTGAATGGGTATTGTCTGTTTGTACGGGCAGTGCTTTATTGGCGAAAGCAGGCTTACTTGATCACAAGCAAGCGACATCTAATAAGATAGCTTGGGAATGGGCGACGTCACAATCTGATAGCGTAAATTGGATTAAACATGCTCGCTGGGTGGTCGATGGTAAATATTACACCTCTGCTGGGGTGAGTGCTGGCATGGATATGGCATTGGGTTTTATTGCAGATAGACATGGTATTGAGTTTGCTCAGCAAGTGGCTAAAGAAACTGAATATCGATGGGCATCTGATAGTCGTATGGATGAGTTTGGTGAGAATTGAAAATAAAATTGTCATTTAATGCATTGATTAGACTGCTTCGAAAATAAAAAAGAGTACAGACTTCTACCCTTCAAATATAAAATCTCGACTTTACGAAAGAAAAGATTTGATTTTATTTAGTCCTACATAAATTTGCTCTTAGTAAGAGTATGTTGCTACCTTCTTTTTTTAAAGGAAGGGCTGAGGATAGATTGACTTGTAAAAAAACCACCGTTGCTCTAACAAGTTCGTTTAGCCCAGATTGCAGCAGATATACTTGGTACAGTACTGTGGTGCGTGCGCTTGATAGGTGGCGTTATCGTAAAGCAGGAACGACACAGATCATTAGCGCACGCCACAATACCAACCAAGATAGTAGCGAAAATCTGGATTAGCTCCCCTAACCCAACCTACTTCACAAAGCTACTTTACAAAGCTAGGCGTCAACCAAGTCTCATACCCTGACTCGTTCAAACTCAAACTAACTTTGTCTAAGCTTGGATTAGCTGTGATGCCAGATTGGGTTTTGTTAGCCACATCAAAAGTCATTAATTCATCACGGCGGAACGCATGACAAAGTACGGTTTCAAGGTTTGATTCTGCAATACTTTGAAGCTGCTTTTTACTCGCCTTTACGCCATCAATTGCTACAATCACATCCTTAGCAGAAATCCCCGCCTCACTAGCCACGCTATCACGCAACACTTTATTAACATTTAGACCTTCTGTGGTCTCGGTGATTGCAATACCCCAAGGTGAAGTGTTTTCTTTTTCTTCTAACTTGAAGGTTATGCCATTAGTCTGTAGCAAGTCCTGAATAGGTAATTCATCAACGCCATCCACATATCTGGCTTTAAACGCTTTCCATAACTCCTTATCCATAAACTGACCAATGACCGCTTCAAGATTATCATTGTCCATACCAATACGGATACGATTTCCTGCCCTCCCTTGCTCTTTTGCCAAGGTATAAAAAGCTTTTACCACATCAAATAAACGGTATTTACCTGCACTTTGCTGCATTAGGGTCAAGTCTAAACAAAGTGCTACCATTGCTCCTTTATTATAGTAACTGATACCAGCATTACCGGTATTTTCATCGGCACGATACAGCTTAATCCAAGCATCATAGCTTGACTCAGCTACGCTTTGTAGCATACGGCCGTGAGTTTGGGTATAACGGTTAATCTGAGCAGCTAACAATTTAAGATAGCTATATTTGCTGACCACCCCTGATGCCTGTAGCATAAAATCATCAATATAGGAGGTAAAGCCCTCAAACACCCAAAGTAGTGAGGTGTATGCTTCTTTACGTAGATCAACATTGAGCATGACATCAGGACGCACGGTCTTAACCCACCAAGCGTGGAAATACTCATGGCTACACAATCCTAAAAAGCGTTGATAGCTTTCGCTAGGTTCATCAGGCTCTTCGGCTATCGGCAAATCATTACGAGGCGCTACCAAACTAGTCGAGTTAATGTGCTCAAGACCACCATAATCATTACCGCTCGCATAAGTCATAAAAGTATAGCCATGATAGTCTTCACTACCAAATGGAGCATCGCCTAGCCAACTGACATAGGTCTGGCAAATTTGCTTAATATCCTGCTGTAGCCTGCCCATATTGGCTGAGTGCTTACCAGATATATAGAAATGGTGTGCAATAGTATTGTGCCAATTATCGTGAACAATAAAATCAAATTCATCTTGTGGCGCAATCTCGAACGGATAGTCGATAAGTTCATGATAGTTCTCAGCTTGCAGGTGATAATAATGCAAGTTAGCACTGTGCAAGTAAGTTGGCTTAAGACCACAAGCCAGTTTGATTGATCTATCTGCAGCATTAATATCATAAAAAGCTTGAGGTACAATCAACATGACGGTAACTGCAGAATTTTCTAAATTCTGTACTGCTAGTGCCAACGAAGTAAAGTTACCGTAAAGACGCTTTTGATCCACGTAAGCGGTACGAACCGATAAGTCATAACAGTACACTTCATAACTTACCTGTACCGTATCTCCAGCTTTGATATCCGTCAATTGCCATTCATTCTTACTCAGTTTGCGAGCTCTAAGCATAGCAGTTTGAATTTTTTTATCGGGTAGATTCTGAGCGTCTTCTATAAGCTGATTATTGGTTTTCTCTTTAAATTGATTGGTTTTGTCTTTAAGTAGACTGTTTTTATATATAGATAGATAATGCACCGCTGTTATATTTCGAGCAAATTCACGTATCAGATAACTGCCCGGAATCCAAGCAGGTAGCCATAAAACAGGGTTATCTTGTTTAGCGATGAAGGTCAGGCTGACATCCACTATATGCTCTCTAAAACGGCTAAAATTTAAATGATAATCAACCTGTGACAAATTGTCTTGGCTGTTGTTTTTTAAATCTGGATTGCCTTTGATATTCTGCAAAGTGGTCATATTAGGGTTTATATCCATTTCAATGAGTTTTTAGCTTATAAAAAACAGTAACCAGCCTTTAAGACTAATAGATTATTTTAGGCGTTTGCTACTGTAGGATTTAGGACAATGTAAATAAATATTTTAATAGATTGTATTTTATTTATTGTATTTTTTCATATAAGTTAAATATGCTGAACATATAATTAATAGTTCAATAGCTCCTATTATATGAATCACTGGTGGCTATACAACATTAAAATATTAGTCAGATTTTAAGGCATATGAACCTTAAAACTCGTACTTACATTAGATATTAACTGAAATTTTAAATAATTTAGGCTTAATTCAGCCACATTTTGCCAAATCTCTAATAAATAGGCTTATATATTTGTAAAAACCTTAGCAATTTATCAATTAATTTGAGAACATGACTTGAAACTTATGTCTTTCATCGCAATCTATAACACAAGGCAATTTGCAGAGGTGTGGCTAACCAAAAGTTTACGGTAAATGTTAACTATGTTTTCGATATAATTAATCTTATTTTTGCCATAATAAGCACCCTACTTTATTGTATTTTTAACATATAGAACGCCTATATTTTTTTGAGGAAATTTTATGACAACCATCGCAAAAGATACTGCTGTACGCTTTAATTACATTCTAAAAGACGAGAATGGCAACGTTATTGACCAATCACAAGGTGAGCCATTGGCTTACTTACATGGTCATAACAACATCATCCCAGGTCTTGAAAAAGAGCTTGAAGGCAAGTCTGCTGGCGAATCATTAACAGCAGTTATCGAACCTGCTGACGCTTATGGTGAATACCAAGAGCAAGCAGTACAACAAGTACCTCGCTCTAATTTCCAAGGGGTTGATAACATTCAGCCTGGCATGCAGTTCCAGTCTGAAGCTGAAGGTCAAGTTATGCTTGTAACTGTTACTGATGTGAATGATGAAACAGTAACGGTAGATGCTAACCATCCATTAGCTGGCAAAAAATTAAGCTTTGATGTTGAAATCGTTGAAGTACGTGCAGCCACAGAAGACGAACTAAACCATGGTCACGTGCATGGCACTGGTGGTGTACAACATTAATAACTATTGAACTCTTATTCAATTGGTTATTTATTTGATAAAAGCGCTTAAGTTGCATGACTTATTAAACTCAAATTTAATTAAATTATAGCAATAAATAGCCAATCAAATTTAAATAAAAAAAGAGCCATTCTTATTTAATGAATGGCTCTTTTTTTTGGTTTAAATATCTTTGCTGTTATAATAACTTTGCTATTATAAAGGTATTTATTCTGCTGCTATTTGTTTAAGGTCAGTCTTTATACCAACATCATTACACTCTAGTTTATCATCACTTTTATCATCGCCCGCTTTATAAATACGATGCGCTGGAAAGAAAACACTGAAGGTTGACCCTTTGTTTTCCTCTGACTCAATGTTCAGTTTAGCATCATGCTGATAGAGCACATGTTTTACGATTGCCAATCCAAGTCCAGTACCACCAGTACTTCTACTGCGACCACTGTCTACCCGATAAAAACGTTCCGTTAAGCGTTCAAGGTGCTCACTGGCAATTCCAATTCCATTGTCTTGAACTGAAAATAGACACCCATTTTTAACCTCTTGCCAAGCAATTCTAATCTCACCCCCTTTAGGCGTGTACTTTATAGCATTGGTAACTAAATTTAATAAAGCGCTATTGAGATAAACAAAAGAGCCATAAACATCTAATTGAGAGTCAATATGTAGGTCGATCAAATGGCCATAATCTTTATTATAGATTTGAGTATCATCGAAGATACTGGTCAATAGTTTCGGCATATCTACCCGCTCAGAACGAATAGCCTCTTCATTCTCAAGACGTGATAACAGCAATAAATCATTAATAATGCGATTCATACGCTCGGTTTGTTGGGTCATTAAGTTAAAGCCACGCTTCCATTTTGGATCTAAGTCAGGCTGATCTGAAAAGGTTTCAATATAGCCCATCAAAACAGTTAGTGGCGTTCTTAATTCGTGCGAGACATTACCCACAAAGTCTTTACGCATCTGTTCTAAATGCTGTAATCGAGTCACATCATAAATAATTAATAGCTTTTCTGCGCCAAAGTGAGTGACTTCACACTGTAAATAACGTTCATAGTTACGCCAAGAGCGCAATCTCAACCCTTCATTGGGAGAAACCGCATTGATATAATAATCTTGAAACTCTGGCACATTGATCAAATCTAAGATACTTCGACCTTGATCTTCTGAGCGCAGGTCTAATAAGGTCTCAGCCGCTTGGTTCCACCACTCTAAGGTATCTTCTTTATCTAGTAAAATCACCGCATCTTGCAGTGCCAGTAAGGAGCTACGAATCTTTTTAATTAATCCCATCATTTTCTGATGGGTCATTTGCTCTTGTTTTTTACTATCGTAAAGCTGATTGGCGATAAAGGTTAAGCTGCCTGACAATACGGGAGGTGGCAAAGTTAAAGACTTACTCGTCCAATTATAGAACTTCTGAACAGCATACAGACGCCAAACATGATAAAGCAATAAGGCTATAATAATGCCCCAAAGCATTGAACCAAGATAAGCGCCGACTGCTATTGCGGATAGTATTAATATGACCAACCATTTGAAATCAGACCAAAATAAAGTGGTGCCATGGCGATCGTCACCTTGTCTATCCAGTCTAACTTGCTTTTCGTTAAGTAAACTGGGTGCCTGACTTTTTTTATTCGAGGATTTAAGTGGCTTAACAGATTTCTCCAAATCAGATTGCTTAGTGTTTTCTGCCGCTAGTTGGTCATCAACCTCTTGCTTATCGACTTCTAAAGTAGGCTTCTTGTCCGATGACAAACTCATGGCATTCTCAACTGTCGTAATACAAATGATAAAAGAAAATGGCTAAATATTTAGATTATTAAAAAATTATAACCTATTTTAAGCCCTTTATTAAATCAATGCACTTGAGTTGAGAAGCGATAACCTGTGCCACGAACTGTTTGGATAAACCCGGCATATTCGTATGGCTCAAGTACTTTGCGTAAGCGTCGAATATGAACATCAATAGTACGATCTTCTACATAAACGTTGCCACCCCAGACTTGATCTAACAACTGAGTTCGGGTATAAGCTCGCTCTGGGTGACTCATAAAGAAAGCCAATAGACGATATTCAGTGGGTCCAATATCAACTGGCGTACCATCAGCTGATAGACGTTGACTCACGGGATCTAGACTCAATCCTTTAGCTTCAATAGGCTTTTCGCCAGATAAAACACTACTGCGTCGCAGAACAGCTTTGATTCTTGATACAAGCTCTCTAGTAGAGAATGGCTTAGTGATATAATCATCAGCACCGGCATCCAATCCTTGTACTTTATTATCTTCTTCACCGCGTGCGGTTAACATAATAATTGGAATCTCAGACAGCATCTCGTCCTTCTTAAGACGACGACATAAATCAATGCCTGATTGATTGCCAGGTAACATCCAATCTAATAATATCATTGCCGGTCTGTGATCCACCACTTGGTTGTGAGCATCATTCACATCCTCCGCTTGCAGACATTCAAATCCTGCCATCTCTAAAGTAGTAATAATCATCTCGCGGATGGCAGGTTCATCTTCTACAACCAATATGGTTTCAGTATTCATGCTATTGTCCTATAGTTTACGTCACTGATATTGTTGAATAATGGATAAGTACAATATCAGAACGCTGTAATATATCTCGTAAAATTATGACCGTTATATTACAGCTTATAATTATGACAAATCGATGACAAGCAACTAACTTATTAGACTAAGTTATCATTTAATTTAACAATCATTTTTATAATGAATCAAAAAGCCCTTTTTAAATTCAATAATAATCGATTTCTAAAATGAAATTAAGCGGGCCATCGTTGTCAGCTTTGACCAACATATTAGCCCCAAACTCACCTGTCTTTACTTCTCCATACTGCTGTTTTGCATACGCAACCATTTGTTCGAATAAGGCATTGGCTATCTGTGGTGCCATTGCCCTGCCAAAATCTGGCCGACGACCTTTGTCAGTTTTTGCCATTAAAGTAAATTGTGATACCAATAGTAGCCCACCCTGTACTTGCTGTACATTTTGGTCAAGCTTACCAGCTTCATTGTCAAATATGCGGTAAGTCAAAATTTTATCGATCATTTTTTTTGCGGTTTGCAACGTATCTTCTGGACCTAAACCAATATAAGCCAAAATACCTTTATTAATTTCTCCCACCGTATTCCCCTCTACTACTACGCTCGCTTTGGTAACCCTTTGAATCAATGTCTTCATAATTTATATACCTCCTAATTTAGTTTTTTTAAGGTTAATGAAGACCAATATCTTCTATCTATACCCTTATATTAGATAGCATTCATGATAAACTAATCTTATATTTAACCCTATCAATGAATCTTTATTTCCCTATCTTACGTTGAACAGCCTTATGAAAAATATTATGAAAGAGTCAATCAAAAAACAAGCTCAACAGCTGCTAACCAAAGACGGTATATTTACTGCCATACAACATGTTGTGCCTCAACAAAAGTTAAGCGAAACCGCAGGTCGGCTTGCTGCTAGCAACAACCCATTCGTAAAGAAGGCTTTTGTTAGTATGTTTGCCAAAGCGTATGGCATTACATTAGATGAGTATGGTAGAAAAAACCTAAGCGACTTTAAAAGCTTCAATGATTTTTTTACTCGTGAATTAGCAAAGGATGCTCGCCCTATTAATGACACTGCAAACGGCATTGTCTCGCCTGCTGATGGCGTAATTTCACAGATAGGTTATATTGAACAAGATCAATTACTGCAAGCCAAAGGTCGTTACTATGCCGTCGGCCATTTATTGGCAGACACTGACAATAAGGATGCTGATTATTACAGTGCTGGTAGTTTTGCCACTGTTTATCTGGCACCCAGTAATTATCATCGTGTACACATGCCTTTTGATGGCAAATTGATCGAAACCCGTTATGTGCCCGGTGCTTTATTCTCAGTTAATAATGTTACTGCTCAAAATGTTCCTGATTTGTTTGCGCGCAATGAGCGTCTAGTTTGTATTTTTGAGACTCAACATGGCCGTGCTGCAGTGGTGTTGGTAGGGGCAATGATTGTTGCAGGAATTGAAACGGTTGCTACCGGCAAAATCGAGCGCAGTGACTCTATACAAACCCTAGCGCATAATCTCACCCTTAATAAAGGCGATGAATTAGGACGCTTCTATTTGGGCTCTACCGCAATTGTGGTAATGCCAAAGTCGGCCGGTGTTGAGTGGTCAAAAACTATGCAATCTGGTTCTGCAGTGCAGATGGGACAACTTTTGGGAATAGCCAATAAGTAATCTCGAATAAGCTTTCCATCCAAAATACATCTTATATACCTGTTATTCACATAGGTCATAGTCATAATCAATTATCTTTGACTGCTGTGATGTACAGGTAATCCTATGCCCAATTTAGAATCTTCATCAAACGCTTCTAACAAATCCTTATCAAATGCTACCTCACATACAGCCGCATGTAGGCAGTCCACTCATCTTGCTATAAAAAACCATCATAAAAAATATCACCTTATAAAAATAATTTTTTTGCTGATATTTGTTTTGGGCATTCTGGTATTGCTTATTTCCAAAGAATCAAGCGAACAAGAATTAGAAAAATTGATAAGAGTGCAATCCTCTTTCGAGCAATCGGGTTATGATAAACATTTTTCACCCTCACCACTCAGTCTTGCTGAAGCGAATATAGATAAAGTATATGCTGATAAATCCACACAAAAATTATATCTCCTGCAAGATGGTAAAGCGGTTAAAAGTTATCATATTGCGCTAGGAGATGTGGTTAAAGGCCATAAGCAGCAAGAAGGTGATGAGCGAACACCAGAGGGCTTATATATTTTAGATTATAAAAATGAGAATTCAATTGCACATCGATCCATCCATATTAGCTACCCCAATAATACAGATAGAGCGCAAGCTAAGACTCGTGGCGTTAATCCTGGTGGCGATATTATGATACATGGTCAAATGAATGGATTTGGACAATTTGCAGAGCTAACCCAGCAGCGAAATTGGACCGATGGCTGTTTGGCAGTTACCAATGCCGAAATGGATGAGATTATGAATGCCGTTAAAGTGGGAACCCCAATTGAAATCGTGTGGTAAGTAGGGTTTAGGGCAATACATGAAAATTGTATGAAGTTTTATACCTTAATTTTATATAAATCTTCATATAGGTTAACTATCTTCTATTAGCCAACCTTTTTGCGTGGCATACTCTATTTGCTTTGATATCCACTTATGTAAACTAGGAAAAATATCTGCAATAAACGCATGCATGCCAGCTACTTGTGAGCGCTTAACCTCATGATCACGCCAAGTCTTACCTTCAGTATTTATATTTAACAAAAATGGTAATAATCGATCAATAACCTTAAGTAGCTGAGCCTCATTACTACTGCCTGTCTCTTGTTCATCCCAAATATCTACTAAATCATGAATCCCATTGCCAGGCTGTGCCATTAATCGCTCAATGCCTTGTCGCTCTTGAACATGAGCTTGGCTACGGGTATCGGCATATAAGAATGTATCGCCAGCATCAATTTCACCCAAATCGTGCACTAATGCAAGTTTAAGTAGCTTCTCAAGATTAACATCAAGATTACATAGCTCAGCAATAGACCAACAGGCCATCGCCAAATGCCAAGAATGCTCAGCTGAGTTTTCTAATCGGTCAGTCTGGGGCACATAACTACGTCGATTAACTCGCTTTAAAGCATCAAGCTCTAATAAGTACTTACTCACCTCTTCTATATCAATTTTGTCATTATTAATTAATGGCATAATTTAGCCTCTATTATCAAAAAAAATACTCTGTTTGATGTTTATATCCATCTTAGGTCAACTATCTGTTATCAGATATTAAACTGAGCTAACTTAACTAAATTAGCTAACTAAATAATGAATCGGGTTTTATGTTGATAAAACCTATCTAAAGGCACATAATAAATTATCACTTATGCTACGACAAGGATGATCTATGCCAGTAGATGATGCAGCAACCCATGAGCCAAATCCAAAGATTATGCCCAAGGATAGTGGCAAAAATACTCAAGCTCAACTAAAAAAGCCCTTTCAAAAGTGGCGAGTTATTGCCGGCTTTTCATTATTACTCGGCGTCAATCAATTCTTATGGCTAACCTTCGCGCCTATTATTATTAGTACCCAACAGCATTTTGGTGTCGGTGAGTTTTGGGCAAATCTTTTAACTCTGATGTTTCCTATAGTATTTGTGATATTGGCCATACCTTCAGGCAGGTTATTGGACCATGTTGGCTACAAAAAGGTGGTCGGTTATGCAGCTATCCTAATGTTAGCAGGCGCAATTGTACGTTGGCTAGGTATGAGTCAATATTGGCTGGTTTTGGTCGGCCAACTACTCATTGCCATAGCTCAGCCCTATATTACCAATGCCATCAACTTAGTGACTACAGACTGGTTTGATAAGTCACAAATCGCCACAGTGACAGGCGTTATTATGGGCGGTATGTTTCTTGCCACTGCACTAGGCGCCTTTGCCCCTGCTCCATTGATCAAGCTGTTTGGATTTTCTGGAATGTTGTTAATAAATATCGCTGTGACTGCAGTAGCGGTATTGGTTTTTTTTATAATGGTAGAAGAAAAGCCCAGACGTCAAGCGGTGGTTATTTCACTTGGTGAAATCGAATCATTACTCAAAAACAAACGTTTATGGCTTATCTCATTGTCAGTTTTTATTGCCATGGGTTACTTTAATGGGCTAAGTAATTGGATAGCGCCTATTTTAGCGCCTAGAGGCATCAGCGAAACTACAGCAGGTATCATCACAGCCATGCTTATCGTCGGTGGTATCCTAGGGGCTTTGACTATTCCCTTACTATCTGATTATTTACAAAAGCGTCGCCTGTTTTTAATATTATCCACTATCGTGGGTGCCGTTGCTACCTACCCGCTGCTTTATACCACCACAGGTACAGCCACACTGGTTACCAGCTTTTTATTGGGTTTCTTTTTGCTGGCGGGTTATCCATTACTGATTGCGGCGGCTGAAGACACGGTTCATCCTTCACAAGCGGCTTCAGCTGTAGCCATGCTTATGATGATGGGCAATTTGGGTGGAGTGGTGATCGTAATGATAATGCAAGGCGTTAAAGCAACCACAGGTAGTTGGTCTTACACTGGCTGGGTATTGATTGTTGCAGTGGTTATTGCAGGATTTTTAGTCCTACAACTTAAAGATAGAGCCACGGTTACTAGAAGAATAGCTTAGCTTAGCTTAACCTAACTCACATTAACGCTTTAATTAAGCCTACTAGGTAATTTTAGGCTATTTAACAAGCTGACTAATTGCTTTAAAGGCAGGATCCTTACTGGATCGACAAAGCTCAAATAAGATTGCTTCTGTAGTGGTTATGACTGCACCGGCTCTCCGCATACGACGAATCGCTTGACGACGATCATAAGCATTACGTGAGCCTGTAGCATCAGCTATGACTACCGGCTGCATGCCATTATCGAGCAAATCTAGTACCGTTTGTAATACACAAACATGAGTTTCTACCCCAAACACCAAGATCGAAATACGGTTCTGCTGCGCCAAATAGTTCCAAGTTTCATCATTGTCACAGCCACTAAAAGTGACTTTTTCAATAATCTTGGCCTTTGAAGTATCAAGTACTTCCATTATCTCAGGAATCGTTTCACCAAGCCCCTTTTTGTATTGCTCATTAAGCACAAGGGGTACACCAAGTATTTGTAGGCCTTGAATTAAAGTAACTATCTTTAAAATTATCTCTTGTTGACGATATATATGTGGCGTAAGCTTCTCTTGCACATCAATGATCATCGCTTGAGTATTATCGCGCATAATACGATAGGTTTTATCAGTGGTGATAGTTTTTGACATAACACACTCCTTGTGTTTTTGGGAACCAAAATATCAATTACTATTAAGTCATATTAGTATCACTAGGTCAAACGCTTTGGTGCACACAAGTTATAATATAAACCCAAATACCGTAGTAATCGTTAGGCTTTAATATCACTAATCATCCAGTGCAAAGCATGCAGTACTTGGCATCGAGTACCTTAGATCGAGTACTAAGCATTCAGTAAAGTTAAAAAGTATTAACTATCCGCGATACCGACAATATTAATCTGTCGCTCATAAAAGCCCATATGACCATAATTACCAGCTTTGCTAATTATCGCCTTAACACGGACACGGTTTAGGGTATAAAAACTATCTACTACCCCTCTTTTTTTGGCCAAATCATCTAAGATATTACTAGGGTCAGAGATATGATATTGCATGCCCTGTTCGGATGTCAGGCTAAACTGCTCTAAAGACTTATGCACACTGCCAACAATCACTTGAGGTTTTAATGAATCTTGTCCTACTTTGTCAGCCATTGCATTGGCCACAAGTTTACTATTTGAAAAAAAACTCAAACCAATGCCAATTGCTGAAATGACAAATAGCTTGGTTAAAGTGCCTCTACGATTAGGAGTTTCACTGGGAGATAGTGAGTCATGGGTAGCTGGTATATTTTTAGAAATTTTATTAATAGACATAACCACAGTACCTTTTATTTTATATCCTTTGATTGAGATTTTTATATCCTTCGCTTAAGAAAAAATGCCTTGAAAGACCATACCTTGAAAGACAATGGCTTAAGAGATAACACAAAAATAGCCACCTAAAATAAGACAAAAAAAGCACCTCTAACATTACGCTAGAGGTGCTTTTGATGCAACATAATAAAGGTTACAAGCTTAATTTTATCTCGCTTTAAGAAGCATTTTAAAAACTATACACGCTCAATCACTGTAGAGATACCTTGACCTAGACCGATACACATAGTGGCCAAACCAATTTCTGTATCCATTTGTTCCATAGCATTGAGTAGAGTTACGGTGATACGCGCACCAGAACAGCCTAGTGGGTGACCTAAAGCAATAGCGCCGCCATTAATGTTTATGATGTCCTGTTTATCTGAAAGATTTAATGCTTTTAATACAGATAAACCTTGTGCAGCAAACGCTTCATTAAGTTCAATGGTTTGTATGTCATCTAAGCTCATACCAGCACGTTTAAGCGCTTTTTGAGTAGCAGGCACTGGACCATAGCCCATGATAGCAGCATCACACCCTGCAACTGCCATGCTACGAATACGAGCGCGAGGCGTAAGACCTAGATCTTTCGCTTTTTGAGCGCTCATAACAAGCATTGCTGAAGCACCGTCTGATAATGCTGAAGACGTCGCTGCAGTAACCGTACCATTGGCTGGATCAAATACTGGACGTAGTTTTGCTAGTGATTCCATTGTGGTATCCGGACGAATAACCTCATCAACCGTACACAGCTGAAGATGACCTTGCTCATCGTGGCCTTCAATACCAATGATTTCATTGTCAAAACGACCATGGGTAGTCGCATCCCAAGCACGACGATGAGATTCAAGCGCGAACGCATCTTGCTGCTCACGAGTGATGCCGTTCATACGACCTAGCATCTCAGCGGTTAAGCCCATCATGTTAGAAGCTTTTGCATAGTGCTTAGAAGCTGCAGGGTTGATATCAATGCCGTGCATCATACCAACGTGACCCATATGCTCTACACCACCAATGATGAACACATCACCTTGGTCGGTCATAATTTGAGCAGCTGCAGTATGAAGCGCTTGCATCGATGACCCACATAGACGGTTAACTGTTTGGCCACCGGCAGTTTTTGGAATGTCTGCTAATAGACCTATATTACGACCAATATTCATACCTTGTTCTAGAGTCTGGTTCACACATCCCCAGATCACATCTTCAACTTCATTGGTGTCAAAATCGTTACGTTTAACTAAAGCACGTACCAGCTCAGCTGACATGCTATCTGCACGAACGTTACGGAACATACCATTCTTAGATTTACCCATTGCAGTACGCACGCCATCTACGATGACCACGTCTTTTGGACTTAATGTTGTCATGTATTACTCCTTGAATTTTTATCGTATCGCCAACTTAACCCAGTTTCATTATTTAACGGTTCTAAATTTATTATCATAATGGGTTAAGCTGGCCACCTAATTAATTGCTAGCTATTTGGTCATTGCAAATGATTATTAAGCTTTTGGGTAAAAAGTTTCACCAGCGGCTGCCATATCACGAATTTTTTGCGGTGCTTCATATGCTTTACCAAGATGAGCATATTTTTCACATAACGCAAGGTAGTCATCAAGACCAACTTGGTCAATGTAACGGCATGGACCACCACGGAATGGAGGGAAACCAACGCCCATAATCATCGCCATATCTGCCTCAGCTGGCGTAGATACGATATTGTCTTCTAAGCAGCGAACTGTCTCATTACAGAATGCAAGCATCATGCGATCAATAATAGTCTGATCATCGAACTGTTGTTTTTCGCTATCCGTGGTTTCTTTTAACAGCTCATAAGTGGCTTCATCAGCAGTTTTTTGAGGCTTGCCTCGTTTGTCGTTTTCATATTTGTAGAAGCCAACGCCATTTTTTTGACCCAGACGATTGTTCTCAAATAGATGCTTGATAGCGCCTTTATAGTCAGGTTTCATGCGATCTGGGAAGCCTTCAGCCATGACTTCTGCGCCATGTACGCCAGTGTCTAAGCCAACCACATCGATTAAGTAAGCAGGACCCATAGGCCAACCGAACTTTTGCATCACTTTGTCAACTTGGACAAAGTCTGCACCTTGTTTAAGCAGAAGATCAAACGCACCAAAGTATGGGAACAACACACGGTTAACTAAGAAACCTGGACAATCATTCACCACAACAGGTACTTTACCCATACGCTGCGCTAGCGCTACAGTTGTTGAAACCGCTTCTTCTGATGATTTCTCACCACGGATAACTTCAACTAATGGCATGCGATGTACAGGGTTAAAGAAGTGCATACCCACAAAATTCTCAGGGCGCTCAAGTACCGTGGCTAAGTAAGTGATAGAGATTGTTGAAGTGTTAGACGCTAAAATGGCATTTTCTTTGACCAAGCCTTCTACTTCTTTTAAAACCGCATGTTTAACTTTTGGATTTTCAACAACCGCTTCAATAACGATGTCAGTTTCACCAAAGTCGCCATAGTTAAGCGTAGGACGAATACGGCTTAGCGTCTCACCCATTTGTGCTGGGGTCATTTTTTTACGTTCTACCATTTGGCTAAGTAGCTTGCTCGCTTCGCCCATACCTAAGTCTAATTGTGCAGACTTGATATCTTTCATGATAATTGGCAAGCCTTTTGAAGCTGCTTGATAGGCGATACCGCCGCCCATGATGCCAGCACCGAGTACAGCGGCTTCATTGATATCATGTGCTGATTTGGTATGCTGTTTGGCAAGTTTCTTAACCACTTGATCATTTAAGAACACACCCACTAAGCTTGCAGCTTGTGGTGTTTTAGCTGCTTTTGCAAAGGCTGCTGCTTCAACTTTAATTGCTTCATTACGAGGCAGGTTGACATGCTTTTCAATCGCTTCGATTGCGATAGCAGGCGCAGGATATTGCTTTGGATTGGCTTTTGCAAAGATTGCAGCTTTAGCACTGCTAAAGGCCATAGTTTGTTCAAGTTGGTTTAACTTAACAGGGTTTAATTTCTCTTCACGTCGTGCTTGCCAGTCTAAATCACCTGCGATGGCTTTTTTAACCAAGTCAATAGCCGCGTTTTCAAGATCATCTTGAGCAACAACTGCATCAACCAAACCAAGTTTAAGAGCTTCGGCAGGCTTTTGAGCTTTACCAGTTGCGATTAATTCTAAAGCATTGTCAATACCAATAACTCGTGGGGTACGTACGCTACCGCCGAATCCTGGGAAAATACCTAGTTGAGTTTCTGGCAGACCGATTTGAGCGTTTTCGCTCATAATGCGATATTCACAAACCAATGTCATTTCGCAGCCACCACCTAGTGCTGCACCATTAATGGCCGCAACTTTAGGAAATGGTAAATCTTCAAAGCGATTAAATACACCGTTGATTTCAACGATCCAATTTTTAATTTCTTCTTCTTCTTTATTAAAATGTCCAACAAATTCTGTAATATCTGCACCAGCGATAAACACGCCTTTAGAAGAGGTAACAATTAGACCTTTTACATTGTCTGCTTGTTCTAATGCGGTTACAGCTTCGTCGAATTGTTTATTGGTTTCAGCATCAAATTTATTAACGCTCTCACCTTCAGCGTTGTACTGCATGTTGGCAATGCCATCATCCAATAGTGATACGGTAATGCGGTTACCTTGATATATCATGTAAATCTCCTTGTTATTTTAGTGATTTATTATAAGCTTTGCGCGCTCTTACACCACGCCCTAAGCTAAAGTACGTTGATCAAAGTTTAATCATAGTTTAATAGGCTCAATAATCTAATTAGCTCAGACTAAGCTTAAGCGTAAAAACATATGCTCAAAACGATTCTATAGTATTAGAATATATACAGTGTATTAGATTACTATTATATAACTTGCTCATTTATATCTTGGAGCAAACCTCTTTTTTTTATGACGTTTTTGGTTTACGGCGGTTAGTGTAGGGGATTTAACCCCCTACTGTCACAGCGCAATCACTGACTCATAGGTCATATATTTTAATGTTTATTTCTTACAGAAATATTTATTACCCTAAATATAATCCTTGCGGTTAAAGTATTGTTTAGCTATGAAGTGACTGAACGAGTAATCTAACTACACTGAGTATTATAAGCAATTAATTAAACGCACTATCAGTAAGGTTGCTAAGTTTTGTAAGCTGACTACAGGTCATAAACATAACTTGCACATGTTAAACTAGTCCCCATAAAGATAAGAACAACCTAACTTTAATCTATGCCCTATTTTAATTTAAGCCATCTTTTAATTTAAGCTTTAATCTAGACGTTAGTTAGTCAACAGTTAGTCAACCCTCTTCTGTATCGAGCATCGGTTCTATGATGAAACAGCCAATCAATTTTGAAAAATTAAGTCAACAGGTCATTACTACATTAGAGGCCGATATTGATTCTTTGTTAAACCATGCCAACTTGCCAAACCCTTTAAATGAAGCCTGTCATTACGCCATGATGGGACAAGGCAAGCGTGTGCGTCCGTTATTGGTCGCTTGTGGTTATCAGACAGTGATGCAAAATAAGGCTATGACTACTTCAGGTCTGACTATAGCGTTTGAGATATCGTCAGAGCTGCCAGTGAACTGCCGACGAGCCATGCTTGCCGTGGAGCTTTTACACACCTACTCGCTTATCCATGACGATTTACCTTGCATGGATGATGATGACTTACGTCGTGGTCGCCCTACTTGTCATATCAAATTCGATGAAGCTACAGCTATGTTAACCGGTGATGTGTTACAAACGCTAGCTTTTGAAATATTAACCGCTAATATAGATGGGTTTGAAGCTATACCTGATGATCAGGTTGCCAAGCTACTTAAAGTATTTGCCCCAAGAGCCAGAAAAATGGTCTCAGGACAGATGTTAGATTTAAATGCTGAAAATAGACAGATAGATCAAGACCATCTTGAAACAATACACCGTGATAAGACTGGTGCATTGATTGAAGCGGCAGTATTAATGGGTGGCGTTTGCGCCGAAGCTAGCGCTGAGCAATCACAATCGCTAATGCATTTTGCCAAAAACATTGGTCTGGCATTTCAGGTACAAGATGATATTTTGGATGTGACTGCCAGCACGGATACTTTAGGTAAACCAGCGGGTAGCGATGAGGGTCTAAATAAGTCCACTTATGTCAAATTGATGGGCGTTGAAAAAGCTACCGACTATGCCCAATCCTTATTCGTAGATGCCAAGCAAGCGGTGGATAGCTGCTTTAGTGAAAAAAGCGTGCTAAATGCCTTAGCAGATTGGCTATGGCAACGTCAGAAGTAATAAGGATAGTACTATTAGACTGACTAATAATTGACTATAATGTAACCTAATTTATTACTCAATATAAATATCTTATTCAACTTCTAATTAAGCATCTAACCAAACAGCTAACTAATTAACTACCCAATTAAGGAACTTAATTAACAACCAAGCGCTTTTCATCCTCTTTCACTAATCGGAAATGTATGCCTTTCTTGCGTCAGACAACTAAGTCTAAAGGAGTAACAACCAAGGTACTCTCTGGTTTTGAGAGCACTCAGGTTGGCTTGCGTTCAAAAATCAAGCGTACCCTATTTTCTGAGCTAGAAAAAGCTATAGCTGTTAAACGCTCTAAAAGAAGATTAAGAAAAACATCAAACCGATCCATAATTAAACCGGTCAATAATTCTAAACCAAAATCGCTTAATTTAACGCGCCAACGGTTATTACAGTTGTTAATTTTATTAAGCCTAGCCAGTATGGCCACTCACTCAATGACGGCCAATGCTAGCGTTCTTGACCCTATTCGTAGAGTATTGTCTCCTATTATGAACATCATTGATAAAAATGATGATTCAAAACCTCTTGCCAAGTCTGATCAGTTAATTACAGAGCAAGTAGCCTTAGACCCAAATCTAAGTAGCCATCCGGTGGATTTATCAAACAGTCGTATGTCATTAACTAATGAGCGGCCTAGCCTACTTAATGTGATGCAAGCTGAATTTTTGATAGATCGTGGTGAGATTGACGCCGGGCTTGATCTTTATAAACAGGAATCTTTTAAGGAAGATTCAACTAGCGTCTTTGAACGAGCGTTAGAGTTATCTTTGTTATATGAGACGCCTAAAGAGTCTTTATCCTTTGCTGTTAGATGGCAGAAGCAAAACCCTGATCATATTCCTGCCTTATTCTATGTGGCTCACTTGGCACTAAAAGCACATGACTATACTCTATCTGGTAAAGTTTTGGCTGAAATTTTGGACTATGATACTCAGGCCGATTTGAGTGAAATTCTAATCGGTATCTATCCCACCAGTAAAGCGGATCAACGTCTTTTACTCGAAACATTATTACGTTTACCTCAACATGACAATCCTTCGCTGTTAGTAATGCAAGCAGGTTTAATGTTGCAATTGGGACAGCCTGATATTGCGCTAGTTAGTGTCAATCGAGCATTGAAATACAAGCCTGATAATGCTCCCTTTATCCTACTAAAAGCTGATATTTTAAAGCAGCTACAACCTGATGACCAGGTGCTTAAATTTGTCAGTGACCAGCGTAAGAAGCTAAAAGATAATAAGAGTTTATACTTGTACGAGATACGCTACCGTTTAGATTTAGGTGAAACTCACGAAGCGCATCAACTGTTATTAGAAGCCAATAATTTATTCCATGATGAAGAGATTACTTTGCTGGCAGCTCTTGTGAGTATTGATATTGACGAATATGCAAAAGCTGATGAGCTATTGTCAGAATTGGCAGCCTCACCTGCGTATATTGACCAAGCTTATTACTATTTGGGCATTAGTGCCGAGCGTCAACAAAAGTTTGACCGTGCTGAGCGTTTTTTATCCAAGGTTATGCAAGAGAACTTGGTACTAAAAGCACGCCAAAAATTAGTATCTATACAGTTGTTACAAAACAAGCCTGATCAAGCGTTGGCTACCTTAAACCAGTTAAGCCTACAATTTGATGTGTATGGTCCTGAAAGTGCTATCATGCAGGCCGATATTTTGCGGCAGCAACAAAAACTGGCAGAGGCTAAAAAGACTTTAGCTGAAGCGAGTAAGCGGTACCCTGATGATACTAAGTTAATGTTCGCTCATGCTCAGCTTTTAGACAATAAAAAAGATACGACATTAAAACGCCAACTATTAGATCGTCTATTACTTATTAACCCAGAAAATCCTGATTATATTGTGGCATCCGCCAAGCTATTATATGAAGTTGGTAATAAAAAGGATGTCGAGCAAGCGCTTACTCTTGCTGAGTCAGTATTACAATTGCCGTTTAATTCACCTTTGTTTAATCAGCAGAACTTTTTATCTGCACTTAATATTATAGCTGCCGACTCGCTGTCAAAAGGCCAATATCAGCAAGTTATCGATTATTTACAAGAGCCCTATCAGGTTTCTCCAAATTTAGATTCAGGCATTATTTTGCTACGTGCTTATCAAGGGCTTGGCAATCAAGATAAGGTTAATAGTTTATTTGAAGATATTAAACAACGCTTTGCGGTGGGTCAGCAAGACATTAGTGACCGTCTGCAGTCTTACTAGTATGGCTAAAGGCTATAAGCATTTATAAAGCCTTGTTAAAATCTAAGTCTTGGATGGATAATATAAGTCTTTTCTCGAATCTTTTGCTCATTCAAATACAACTTAACGAATAAGTTTCCGATAATTAAGGACAATCATGACTCACTTGCTCAGTTCAATTTGCCTTCAAACAAACACTTTTACTAAAACTTACTCCAAGAGGAGTTTAGCTGCTTTGATTTTTGCTAGCAGTGCTTTTATGTTCACAGGCTGTCAAACTACCCAGCAAATGGGTACAGCACCTAACGTAAGTAGCGATGTCATTACAGCTGGTGCCCCCCAGTATCCAGAATTGCTACAACGCTTTAATATTGGTGGCAAAATTGGCATTACTATCCCAAAAACTGATACTAGCAATGCAAAAAGTGGCAGCGCCTTTTATGTCTGGGCTCAAGAGCAAGATCGTTTTGCAATAGATCTTACTGGTGCTTTGGGTATTGGTCATACAGTTATTGAATACAATGGCAATAGCGCCACCTTGGTTAGCGAACAGACTGGTGAGATTAAAGCCGCCTCTCCGGAAGAGTTACTACTGCGTGCTACAGGTTGGCAAGCGCCAATTTCACAGCTTCGCTATTGGATTTCTGGTCGTCCAGCACCATCAGATACCAATAGTAAAGTTGATGCACAAGGTCGTTTAGAAAGCTCCCAAAATGGCGATTGGGTTGCAAGTTTTAGTTATAATAGTAATGATGCCAGCATTCGTATTCCTAGCAAAATCACTGTGGTCCGTGCTGATGGTTATAGAGTCATCATGACCATTTCACACGGCTAGTAAAAATTCGACTAAGTAAAGCTCTGTTTTACTCTCTAAAATAATAATTAATTATTTATCAGTGCTAAGTGCTTTTTGGCAACCCATTTAACTAGTCTGACTATCGATATTAACCCACACCAATGGTCAGGCTAGTTTTCGTATTTAGGTTATGACGCTATGACTCCCTTGCACCTGCCAAATATTTTGCCACAAACAGGTACTCTGCCACAGCTAAGTATATTGTCACCAGCCAAGATTAACTTGTTTTTACATATTAATAGCAAACGTGCAGATGGCTACCATAACTTACAAACTGTATTTCGATTATTAGACTGGGGAGATACTATACATTTTGCTGTCAGTCAAAAACTGTTCAACATCCATCAGTCTTTTGAAAACAGCAATCTGCCTATCAGCTTAGATAGTGATGTAGCGGTGACTACAGATATTATGGATAATTTGATTACCAAAGCTGCAGTGGCATTGATTAAATACGTTAAGAAAGAGTGTCATCGCTTAGGTATTGAATTAACAAACACATTACCTATAATTAATATCAAGCTTGATAAGGTACTGCCAACTGGGTCAGGACTTGGGGGTGGATCATCTAATGCAGCGACCACCTTATTGGCTTTAAATAAGCTATGGGGTTTTAATTTAGACCAACAAACCTTGATTGATATTGGAAGCTGTGTGGGCGCTGACGTGCCGATTTTCATTTTTGGTCGAGATGCAGTGGCTGAAGGTATTGGTGAAAAACTCACTGCTATTAATTTACCTCATCAACATTATTTACTACTGAATCCTAAGGTTCACGCCTCTACTAAATCTTTGTTTGCTCATCCTCAATTACGCCGAGATGTGCCAGTTATAGGCGTATCCGACATACAACAAAATAATGAGGGGTATCTTGATCGATTGTATAAACCTTATAGCAACGTATTTCAGCCAGTTGTCGTAGAAACTGTGCCCAAAGTAAGGCAAGCCCTACATTATCTACAACAACTAGAATCTATAACCCATAGTACAGCGCGAATGACAGGTACTGGTAGCAGCGTTTTTCTACCCATTCCTCAAGCCCTTATTCCTAAAATCCAGACCTATATAAAAAATAATCGACCTCCTTGTCCAACATTGATTACTCAATCTTTGTTGTTAAAAAATAGCGATTGAGCGTTTTAAAGGGAATGACATTTAGATATAGCAGAAAACAGTTGCAATCACTAAATTCTTCTGTATAATAACTCGCCCATAAAGGGGTATAGCCAAGTTGGTAAGGCATCAGGTTTTGATCCTGACATCCGTTGGTTCGAGTCCAGCTACCCCTGCCATATTCGTCATAGGCTAAGCAATTTATTTATAAATTAAAAGGTTTAGTTTATTGACACATCTAGTTAGTTTTCGGTATAGTTCGCCTCGAACGCTACCGAGAAGACAACCAGTATAAATTATGAAAATATTAGTAAAAAATTTATTAATATTTTTATAGTAAATTATCAAGAGTCATGCTAATTTAACAACAGCATAAGATTACTTGATAAAGTTTGTCTGTTACAGGGGTATAGCCAAGTTGGTAAGGCATCAGGTTTTGATCCTGACATCCGTTGGTTCGAGTCCAGCTACCCCTGCCATTTTCTTATAAACGTTCATCTTTCTTCTTTATTTGTGCAGTCTACCTCCTTTAAATAAGACTCACCTCTAAGTCAAATAAATAGGACTTGAACCATGCCATATCTGGCGATTTTTACGGGTAATGCCCACCCTGAGTTAGCAAGAACTGTCGCAGATCACCTTCATATTCCTCTTGGCCGTGCTGACGTCACGCGTTTCTCTGACGGCGAAATAGCTGTTGAGATTAAAGAGCATGTCCGTGGTAAAGACGTCTTTATCCTACAACCTACTTGTGCGCCTACCAATGATAACTTGATGGAAATCATGGTAATGGCAGATGCTTTGCGTCGTTCAAGCGCGGGTCGTATTACGGCTGTAATGCCTTATTTTGGTTATGCTCGTCAAGACCGTCGTCCACGTTCAGCTCGTGTCCCAATCTCTGCCAAAGTTGTGGCAGATATGCTAAATATTGTTAGCATTGACCGTGTCATGACTGTTGATTTGCACTCAGATCAAATCCAAGGCTTCTTTGATATACCTGTTGATAATATCTATGGTACTCCAGTACTATTAAAAGACCTAAGAAAACATGGTTATGACAACTTAATGGTTGTTTCACCAGATGTAGGCGGTGTCGTACGTGCTCGTGCTATGGCTAAAGAGCTAGGTGGTAATACTGATCTTGCTATTATTGATAAGCGTCGTGCTCGTGCCAATGAGTCGCAAGTTATGCATATTATTGGTGATGTGAAAGATCGTGATTGTGTCATTGTTGATGACATGGTGGACACAGCTGGTACCCTTTGTAAAGCTGCCCAAGCGCTTAAAGACAATGGTGCACGTCGTGTATTGGGTTATATCACTCACCCAGTGCTATCGGGTAATGCTATCAAAACCATTAGCGAATCTGTATTAGATGAGTTAGTAGTGACGGACAGTATTCCTTTGACTGCCGAAGCAAAAGCTTGTAAAAAGATTCGTCAAGTTACTATCGCTTCGCTACTAGCAGAAAGCTTACGCCGTATTAACAATGAAGAATCTATCAGTGCTATGTTCGAGTCTATTGATTAATTGACTGATTAAGTAAGTGATGAATGAATGAATGAATAAATAATTTATATTAATATCAGTAGCACTTTTTGATCTTTAAAAACCACCTTCTTTGCAAGGTGGTTTTTTTGTACTAGATTTTAATAGGTATAATCCGTATAATACGCCCTCTGTATCTATGCAAACCTAAAGTATCGCCTATTAATAGTCCTTACTTATTGCGATACAGAATAAAGATGTGTGTCTGGCCACGTTGGTCGCAAGCGTTGCTTGAACGCATCAACACCTAATTTATTTAATCAAGGATACTCTCATGAGTGATTTTTTATACACGGTTAATGGCATTGCCCGTACCGATGATCAGCAGGGCAAAGGTGCGAGCCGCCGCCTGCGTAAGCAAAACTTAGTACCTGGCATTATCTACGGTGGTAATGAAGAGCCTACAAGTATTGCTATCAAAAACAATGAACTTTGGAAACTTCTAGAAAACGAAGCTTTCTTTTCAAACATTTTGACTATCAAGCTTGATGGTGAAGAGCAGCAAGCGGTTATTAAAGACCTGCAGCGTCATCCATCTAAAGGCTTTCCAATGCATGTTGATTTTCAGCGCATTATAAAAGGTCAGAAAATCCACATGAATGTTCCAGTTCACTTAACTGGTCGTGAAGAAGCTCCTGGTGTTAAAGCTGGTGGTATTTTATCTACGTTAGTAACTGACATCGAAATCGTATGTCTACCTTCTAACTTACCTGAATATTTAGAAGTGGATGTGTCTAATCTAGAAATCGGCGAATCTCTACACTTGACCGACATCAAACTTCCTGAAGGTGTTGTTATCTTCGAACTTGACACAGATGAGCCAGTTGACCGTACTGTTGTGAATATGCAGGCACCTACTGTTGAAGAAGTTGACACTGATGCTGAAGAAGTTGATGCCTCTGATGTCCCAGCTACTGAGCAAGGTAATGACGAAGACGAAGGCGAATAAGATACAGGCGGATAATGTCGTCCACGGTTAACCGTGCTTGAGTATAGCTTTATATGGTTTGACTCTTATTTAACGCTCAGGCAGTTAGTCGATTTTTTACTTATTGAACAGTGAGAACGCTATGTCCCAACTTAAACTTATTGTTGGGCTTGGCAACCCAGGCCAGCAGTATGTCGAAACTAGACATAATGCTGGCTTTTGGTTTGTGGCCCTGATTGCTGATAAATTTAATATTGAGTTGGCAGCTGATAAGAAGTTCAATGGTTTAACTGGACGCGGACGTATCTTCGGTGAAGACGTTCGCCTGTTGTTGCCGATGACCTTTATGAATAACTCTGGTCAATCCGTTGTGCCTATGGTCAAGTACTATGGTGTTGAACCGCATGAGTTATTGATTGCTCATGATGAGTTAGATATTCCTGCAGGTAGTATTAAGCTAAAAACAGGTGGTGGACATGGTGGACATAATGGTCTTCGTGACATTACGCCACATTTAGGCAATGATTTCCATCGTTTACGTATCGGTATTGGTCATCCTGGTCATAAGTCAAAAGTTAGTGGCCATGTGCTGTCAAAACCTTCAACCAATGACCAAATAGCTATCGAAGCGGCTTTGGAAGCAGCTATGAATTCGCTACAGTTATTGGTTACAGGTGATATAGAAAAGGCACGAAGCCAAATTAATGGTTTTAAGCTTAATAGTTAGTTTATTAATTTGTTTTCGTAGAGACTATATGATTCCAGTGAGAATATATGCTATCAATGCAACTATTATCACTAGCTAGTGTGATTGTATTACTTAAATTTAGTTTTGCTGAGTTTAAGTATGGATTTGATATAGTATTGTTTGAATCATATGTCACTAATGAGTTTAGTGTTAAACTTAGATTGTCATAGATAAAACTTGCTACTATACGCTTTAAACCTGCGCAAAATTTTGGTAAGCTACTCAAATCTATGGTTTTTATCTAAATTGCCATGTTCATGTAATGCTTCAATTACTACCTGTTGAAAAATATTTTTGACGGTTGTGCTTTTTTCTTAACTTTATCAAAAAATGCAGAAAGTCACTCATTTTATTAGTATAATCTGCTTTCAAGTTTTATTCTGCTTAACATATAGTCCATCTTTTAAGGAAATCCCCTATGTTATTGACCTTACTAAAAGGCAAACTACATCGTGCCCGTGTCACTCATGCTGACCTACATTATGAAGGCTCTTGCGGAATAGATGGTGATTTACTGGATTTAGCAGGTATTCGTGAAAACGAATCTATTGATATCTATAATGTTACAAACGGCAAACGTTTTCGCACTTATGCCATTCGAGCTGAAGCTGGATCTGGCATTATTTCATTAAACGGTGCCGCTGCTCACATGGCTGATTTGGGCGATATCGTCATTATTTGTGCTTATGCACTTATGGATGATAATGAAGCAGACAACCATAAACCAAGATTGGTATATTGTACTGAAGACAATACTGTAAAAGATACTGCCAACGTTATTCCAGTACAAGTGTCTTAATTTTTACTGTAGTAGCTAAAAAAACCAAATGCTAAGCAATTTCTATTGCTTAGCATTTTTTTTGAATGACAGTTTTATTAAATATCTTGCAATGAATCTAACACCTAAAGCGACTATTATTCGTCTTTTGCTATAAATTTTTCGTAATTGATTTAGTTAAAACCTATACCCTAACTTTACGCCTAAGGCATAGCCGGTGCCGTCATCAAACTTAGCCAAGGTTCGTTCTGAAAGTGACTTATCAATGGGTAGCTTAGAATATGCTGTACCGCCTTCAAACCACATATACTGAGCCCCAGCAGAAACCGTCATACTGTCATTAACATCATAGCTGCCCCCTAAAGCTAAGCTTTTAATCGTATCGTAAGGACCCAAAAGACTTAACGGTTCAGAAGTGCCTGAATCATACCCCACTCTAACTTCGCCAGAAAATTTTGGTGTGAACTGTTTACCTAAGGCTACCTCAACGCTGTAAGCGTCATCCTTATATTCAGCTAGCGGCTCACCTACCACTTCAGTGATAGCAGAAGGAGAAATGTTGAATTTAGTCCATTCTACCCAGCGTGCATTGACCATACCTAGTAATTGATACTTCTCACTAAGCCCAGTTTGAAAATCTAAGTTTACTGATTGGGGGGTTTTAAAGCCTAACGTGGTATTGCCAAATCCAACTTTAGGTAAACCAATTGCATTTTTAACAGTATCGGGAATGTTATTATAATCGGTAGGCCCAGTGGTTTGTAGAACGCCATTAAGTATAGCGTTGTTAACCAGTAAGCTTTCGTTAGCTTTAAAACTATGTTCTCCTTCGCCGCGCCACGTTACTGCTGCTCGCAACATAATCTCGGGAATTTCATAAGCGAATCCGATGACAGGAATTAAAGCGTTACTTTTATCTTTGACATTTAAATCGTAAAAAATCGGATCACCTTCGAAATTTTGCGCCAACTGAACACCTCCTTCAGCTTGTTGGTACTCCATACCACCATAAAGCCAAAAGTTACTATTTAGCTTACCACCACCAAGCACAGTCAGACTACGAGTATCCACCCTCGCTTCGGTGGTTCCCATGCTGTTGCTAAATTCACTACCCGTTTGGTATAGGGTATCAACTCCAAAGGGCTCATCATAAATTAATGCCAATGCAGTATTTTCAGTAGGCGCTACCTTAACAGCAGCTCCCCAAATGTCAAAATCATCCATCATATCTTTGATTTTATTATTTTGACCAGAATTTATGCCTCCTGCCACATCAGTACCTTCGATTTTTGGGTCAGCATAGGCATAAGAGAGTTCAGCATAATTTCCATCTGCAAAAAAAGGCAGTATGGACTGTTTGGTATATTCTAGACCTGCTGCGTTTGCAGTGGTAGCATTTAAAAAACTCAGACCGCCTAAAGCAGCTAAAGTCAACACTGAACCATACATATGATTGTTCATGACACATCCTTTTGTCAGATTATTTATAAGGTGCTTATTAAATTAAATACCCATCTTGCTCCTTTGTCAAATTTATGTATATTTATATTGCAGTAATTATTCATAATAATCTTGTTAATTACTAGCCTATGACATGGTAACTTACTTATATATTTTATATTCTAAGCATAACCTATATATGTTTTAGCTTAAGTTTCAGCCAATACACATTTAGATTAACAATAGACTTTAACTGACTACTGCTCAGACATTCATATTGCAATTTATAAAAAGTTTTAATACGCTATTAAAATAAATAATCATGCATAAAATTAGAATTTGAAATAATCATTTTGATACTTATACAGCAAAAAAAAACCTCCTTTAATTAAAAAAGGAGGCTTTAACATCCGAATACAAATATTTAGTTATTATTAAATCTTAGCGGCTAGTTCAGCGCCATCTCTAATAGCACGCTTGGCATCAAGTTCAGCGGCTAATTTAGCCCCACCTATAATATGATATTGAGTCGTTTTTTGCTTGACCGCTTTGCCTTTCAAGTCAGTCACTGCAGGCATTAAGTCATTGACGGACTCTTGACCAGCACAGACCACAATAGTATCCACACGCAATAACTGACTTTGTCCTTGCGGTGTGGTTACCCATAATCCTTCGTTAGTCACTTTGTCATAGGTAACACCCGGCATTTGCAACACACCATGTGACTTAATATGTGCTCGGTGTACCCAACCTGTAGTTTTATTTAGATCTTTACCCAACCGATCAGCTCGGCGCTGTAACAAATATACACGACGCGAAGGTATAATTTTCTCAGGTTTGGTTAAACCACCATCAGTCTGATAGATAGCGTTATCATCTACGCCCCATTCTTGCTTCCACTCTGACACTGACTGCGGTTCAGGACGGTAGCTTGGGTCTTTAAGCGTTTCAGGCCCTAATTCATGCAATGTCTGGCCATGACGCGCGGTTAAGTACTCGCTGACATCAAATCCAATACCACCTGCGCCAATTACAGCAACTGTCTCGCCCACTTCTTGTTCACCTGATAATAAGTCAGCATAACTGATAACTTTCGGATTGTCTGCACCCTCAAGCTTACCTTCTAAGCTTCGAGGTACTACGCCTGTGGCTATCACCACATGATCATAGTTGGCTTCGTCCAGCATTTCTTTGGTTACTTTGGTATTGAGCCTAATGGTTACGCCTTGATGATTTAACTCATTAAGATAGTAACGGGTAGTTTCGAAGAATTCTTCTTTGCCGGGGATTACCTTGGCATAATTGAACTGACCACCTAAAATATCTTTGGCTTCATAAAGTGTCACTTTATGCCCACGTTTGGCTGCAACAGTTGCCGCTGACATACCGGCGACACCTCCACCAATTACTGCAACATTTTTAACTTTTTTAGCAGGCTTATAAGTTAACTCGGTTTCATAACAAGCGCGTGGGTTAACCAAACAAGTAGAACGTTTATTTTCAAAGGTATGATCCAAACAGGCTTGGTTGCAAGCAATACAAGTATTAATAAGATCAGATTGGCCAGTTTTAGCCTTATTAACCCAGTCTGGATCAGCTAAGAATGGGCGTGCCATTTGAATAAGATCAGCCTGTCCTGAAGACAAAATAGTTTCAGCTGTATTAGGCATATTGATACGGTTGGCTGCCATCACAGGAATAGATACGTGCTTTTTTACTTCAGCAGTGTAATCCACAAATGCCGCTCGAGGCACACTCGTGACAATGGTCGGCACACGCGCTTCATGCCAGCCGATACCAGTATTTAAAATAGACACCCCAGCTTCTTCTAAGGCTTTAGCAACGGTAATGACTTCATCCATCACATTTCCGTCCTTGACCAAGTCAATCATAGATAAGCGGAAAACAATGATAAAATCTTCACCCACAGCTTCACGGACAGCTTTAACGATAGCCACCGGGAATTTCATTCGACCATGAATATCACCACCGTACTCATCTTTACGCTGGTTCACATGACGCGATAAGAATTGGTTTAGCAAATAGCCTTCTGAACCCATAATCTCGACCCCATCATAACCTGCTTGCTTCGCTAATGAAGCACAACGGGCATAGTCTTCGATCGTGCTTTCGATATTACTAATACTCATTTGGCGGGGTTTAAACGGGGATATAGGCGATTTAAAGGCACTGGCAGAAACTACGAACGGATGATAGCCATAGCGACCACTATGTAGAATTTGCATAATGATCTTACTGTCATGACGGTGAACAGCACGAGTCAAGCGCTGATGATTTATCACATCTACACGACTATTCATCGTGCCACCAGCTGGTATCAACCATCCTTCTCGGTTCGGTGAGATACCACCGGTAATCATCATCGCTACACCACCTTTAGCACGTTCTGCAAAATAGGCAGCCAACTTACCATAGTTATAAAATCGATCCTCTAAACCAGTATGCATTGAGCCCATTACGATACGGTTCTTTAACTGGGTATGGCCCAAGTCTAAGGGCTGAAAGATATGAGGATAAGGAACTTCATTTGTGGCAATCGTATTAGCGCCAGAACTTGATTTAGTGATATTGCTATCTGAATCACTTAATTTATTTGAGGTAGCGGCTGCTGCCATAAAAATATCCTTATTAAATATAGAGTAATTATTTAACCCGAGGGGTAGATGTCAAATATATATATGAGACTAACAAGCGTAGTCTTTAAATCGTCTTAGCTTATTGAGTCTTTAACTGAGTCGCAAATAGATTTAGTTAACCTTTAAAAGTTAAGTACTATTTGTAACCTAAAAATAAACAACATTTGAATAAACGATTTTTTAATTAACGATTTTTGAATTAACAACATTGAGTTGACTAGATAATTTCAGTTAACATATACTCACTGACTAAAGTTTATCAACTACTATCGTATCATAAGCTGATTAGGATAGGTCATGCAAAGGTTTCGCAATGACCATCTAGGCATAGTTACACGAACCAAACCTTATCACTCAGATACGAACCATAAAAATTCTGATAAAGGACTATCTACAATGACGGATTATAGCACTGGCTTAGACAAGAATGATGCCAACCATCAACCCTTAACCCCAGTACAATTCATTGCACGCACCGCCTCAGTATACCCCAATAAAACATCCATAATTTATGACGATTTGGTAAATGCGCCACTTACCTATACTTGGTCACAAACCTTCAGTCGCTGTCGTAGCCTTGCCAATGCCTTAAGAAAACTGGGTATTGCAAAAGATGATACGGTGGCAATTATGGCACCTAATACTCCGGCGATGGTTGAAGCCGCATTTGGAGTGCCTATGTCACAAGGCGTGCTTTGTACCTTAAACACTCGACTAGATATTAATGCTCTGACTTTCTGTTTGCAACACTCAGAAGCTAAAGTGCTAATTATGGACAGCGAATATGTAGATCATGTCGAACTGATTGAAGAAACTTTCCCTAACTTAATCCTTATACACGCCACAGATAGAGCATATCCTGACGTAAAACCCTTTGGTAAAATGACTTACGAGCAGCTGATAGCGTCTGGTCAATTCGATACTAAGCAGGCGGCAACAGATTTTGACCGTACCATATATCCTAATGATGAATGGGATGCTATTGCCTTAAATTATACTTCAGGCACTACCGGTAAACCCAAAGGTGTGGTCTATCATCATCGTGGCGCTACTTTAAATGCCTTATCCAACATCCTTGATTGGGACATGCCAAAGTTCAATACATATCTATGGACCTTACCGCTTTTTCATTGCAATGGCTGGTGCTTCCCTTGGACTATAGCGGAACGTGCGGGTATCAACGTCTGTTTACGTCAAATTGATGCAAGCTTAATCCTAAAGCTCATTGCTAAATATAATATTACTCACTATTGTGCCGCACCTATTGTGCATAATATGATCTCTTCAGGTGATGAGTCACTTAAACAGGCCATCACTCACACTGTTAATGGGTTTGTGGCAGGCGCCCCGCCATCAGAAGCGATGCTAGAGAAGATGGAGCAGATGAACTTTAACATCACTCATGTTTACGGCTTAACGGAAGTGTATGGGCCGGTAACTATTTGTGCTGAGCATGACGAATGGCAACAACTATCGGTTGCAGAGCGTGCCACTAAAAAATCTCGACAGGGTATTACTTCTCATCTTATGACAGGTTTTGAAGTCTTAAAACAAGGCACCAATGAGGCCGTTGCTGCAGATGGAATTGAGATGGGAGAGCTAGCCTTAAAAGGCAATATGGTCATGAAGGGCTATTTAAAAAACCCTAAAGCTACCGAAGAAGCATTTGAGGGCGGTTGGTTTCGAACCGGAGACTTAGGGGTAAAATATGCTGATGGCTATATTAAAATTATGGACCGCTTAAAAGATATCATCATTTCAGGTGGTGAAAATATTTCTAGTATTGAGATCGAAAATATTCTTTATGCTCTACCCCAAGTAAGTAGCTGCGGCGTGGTAGCGGCTTCTAATGATAAATGGGGTGAAGTACCCGTGGCCTTTATTGAAATTGCTCAAGGCGCCACATTGACTCGTGATCAGGTTATCGAACATTGCCGCCAGCATTTGGCTAAATTTAAAGTACCTAAACACGTGATATTCTGTGAAATTCCAAAAACCAGTACCGGAAAAATCCAAAAGTTTGAACTTCGTAATGCTGCTCAGTCTATGGCCAATGAGGAGCCAAAGGTTATGCATTGAAGGTCAGATAATCATTGATATCTTAATCTGTTATATTAAAATCATTAAATAAAGATAATAAAAATGCCCTTAAAAATGGGCATTTTCTTTGATAATTATCTAGTAATTAAAAACTAAACATTAAAAGATTAATTTATAGATTAATTTATAGTAAGTTAAGTGCGCTGCTATTTTGCGGGGTGCACTTTATCAAGTACCGCTTTAAAACGCTCTACTGCTGCATCAACATCAGTTAATTTATCAAGACCAAATAAACCCAAACGGAAAGTTTGAAAACCTTCAGGTTCGCCCACTTGTAGCGGAACACCTGCTGCAATTTGCATACCTTGTGCTGCAAATGCACGACCTTTATGCATCTCTTCATCATCTGTATAGCAAACCACAACGCCTGGCGCTTGATACCCTTCTGCAGCAACACTTTGAATACCACGATCTTCTAAAATATCACGAACGCGATTACCCAGCTCCCACTGTGCTTCTTTTAGCTTATCAAAACCCTGCTCTTTTGCCTCTAGCATCACATCACGGAACACACGCAGACCGTCAGTTGGCATGGTGGCATGATAAGCATGACCTCCATTTTCAAACGCACGCATGATAGTTAGCCATTGTTTTAGATCTAAGCTGAAGCTGTCCGATTCAGTTGTCTCTACTTGAGCCACTGCCCTCTCGTTCATCATTACCAGACCTGCACAAGGTGTACTGCTCCAGCCTTTTTGCGGTGCTGAGACCAACACGTCAATACCCAGTTGCTTCATATCCAACCAGATGCAGCCAGAAGCGATACAGTCGATAACCAATAGACCGTCAACACTATGTACGGCGTCAGCTAACTGCTTGATATAGTCGTCTGGTAATATCATACCTGACGCAGTTTCAACATGTGGGGCAAATACCAAAGCAGGTTTTTTCTCTTTAATAGCTGCCACAGCGTCTTCAATAGCCACAGGTGCAAAAGGATTTGGCATGCCTTCTTCAGACTCCCCTTCGACTTGATGTGCTTTTAAAGCTGCTACGGAACTGGCAATCTTGCCTTTTTCTAAGATCTGAGTCCAGCGGTAGCTAAACCAACCATTTCGTATAACCATACAATCTTTGTTTGTTGCTAGTTGACGGGCTATGGCTTCCATTGCAAAGGTACCAGATCCTGGAACAATGGCCACGGCATCTGCCTCATAGACTTGTTTTAAGTTAATAGATAAATCATTCATAACCAATTGAAAAGCTTTTGACATATGGTTTAACGCACGATCTGTATAAACCACTGAATATTCTAATAAGCCTTCTGGATCAATATCTGGACGTAAACCTGGCATACCTATTCCTTATTTATAATAAATTATTCTAAAATCTGATAGTAAAACCACTAGTGTTAAAACTGTTAATATCATACGACAACAAGTATATCGCTAACAGAGTGTAGAGTACAACTGACTAATCTTATCCGTCCACTAAGCACCATTATTATGCTTATAATTTATCAAAAAAAACCAGCACTAAAGGCTGGCTTAATTTAAGTTATAAAATATTTCATAAAATATTTTATAAAAGGTTTTTATCTTAGTCATCTATCTTTTGCTGGATATAATTCTCAATCCCTACAGCTCGTATCAAATCTTGCTGAGTATCCAACCAATCAATGTATTCCTCATTACCATCTTTTAGATCCAGTAATAATTTACGAGATACATAATCTTGTTTTTGTTCACATAATCTAATAGCATCTTTGATAACATTGTATTTATGGTCTTCTAATTTGATATCACAATCAATAATCTCAGCCACATCTTCACCTATTAGAAGCTTGCCATAGTCTTGAAGATTTGGTAAGCCATCTAACAATAAAACACGTTCAATAATTTTATCAGACCATTTCATTTCACGAATAGACTGTTTATAGAAATAATCATTTAATTCTTCAATACCCCAATGCTTGGTAATACGAGCATGTAAAAAATATTGATTGATTGCAATCAATGACTGACCCAAAACTTTATTTAAAGCGTGAATGACTTCTCTATCACCCTGCATAACCAACTCCAACTCATATAAAATTTGCTTTAGCTTATTTTTAGCTTATATATTTTTAGCTTATAAAGGGTAAGCTATCTATCCAAACTTGGCTTTATATAACGGTTTTCCGATATGTCATTTTTGATATATCAGATTTAGGATATATCCCCAATTTGGCTTTGTAAGTAGTTTTGAAGTCCAATCATATCAATCAAGCGAAGTTGTTGTTCTAACCAATGAGCATGATCCTCTTCAGTATCTTCTAGTTGTGAAACCAACATATCACGAGTTACGAAGTCTTGCTCTTGCTCGCACAGTGCAATCGCTTCTTTTAAATGTTTTTGTACTTTATATTCAAGATTTAAATCAAGTTGTAACATTTCAGGGACGGTGCTGCCTATGGTAATAGCATCTACCGTCATATCTGGTTTACCATTAAGCATTAAGATACGACGAATTATAGCTTGGGCATGCTCAGTTTCATCTTCCATTTCATGATGTATGCGATCGTATAGCTTGCCATAGTTCCATTCACCATACATTTCTGAATGAATAAAATACTGGTCACGAGCCCCAAGCTCACCGCCAAGGAGAAAGTTTAAGTAATCAATAACTCTTTGATTGCCTTGCATGGTGTATATCCTATTTAATAAACATCATATTTAAATGTCTTTATTCTTAAATTAACAGATTCATTATGAATAGACGTGACTCTATAAAATCTGACTACTACAAGTAATTATAGTAACAAATTTGAAAGCAGATTAGGGTTATTTTTGGAACTGAGAATAGAGGGATAAGGGACAATGATAACCATTGCTACTACAAATTAGAACAATTAAAGATAGGATTTATCAATATAGAACTTAAGACTATACACTAAAAACCGAAAATCTTTAGCACATTTCAAACTTATACTGCGTAGGCTAACTGGCTTACCAAATCGCTTTGATTGGCGTGATGTTCTTCTAATAAGTCATTAATCATAGGTTCGCAGCAGCCACAGCAATTGGTCACATCAAGCGCATTTTGTAAGGCTTTCATGGAATCGATACCAGAAGCCATAGCCGCTTTAATTTGGCGATCTTTAACGTTATTGCATATACATACGATCATGAAATACTCCTCAACTGAATATAGCGGCAATTAAATATTCATAACCTTCTAAATAATAGTGATTATAGCTTCATATGATAACGATAACGGTTCTTATTTACAATAAATATTTTAACTTTTTATGAAGATAATTTACTTCATTATCAATACAAATATTAATACTAAATTTTAGAACAAAAAAAAGACCAAGCTAACTTGGTCTTAAATAAAACTCTATTAATCTACAACTGTTAAATTATTTTACAGCTTTTAAGTCAGTACGTACTTTTTTGACTAAGTAATCGACAACTTTTGGCACATTCTCATCTTCACCTTGCACCACATATTTACCATGTACGACTACAGAGGGCACACCAGTTAATTGATAACGCTTGGCGCCTGCTTTAGAACGTGCAATTTTGGTGCTTACTGCAAATGAATTATATAGACTATTGAATTTATTTTGATCTAAGCCTTGGCTTGCATACCATTTAGACAAAGAGTTTTGGTCAAATAGACGTTGGTTGTCTTTGTGAATAGCATCAAATAATTTATTATGAGTTTGATTTTGGTAGCCCATAAGCTGTGCGGCATAAAAACCTCTAGCGTTTGCTTCCCAAGTTGGGTTAAGCGCAGCTGGTGACTCCATAAAAATCACATCACTAGGTTTAGTCTTTGCCCATTTTTGCATATGCGGATTTAGTGCATAGCAATGAGGACACCCGTACCAGAAGAATTCGCGGACAATAATTTTATCGCCACTAATAGCCTCAGGATTATCCAATACTGTATAGTCTTTACCAGCTACATAATCTGCAGCTGAAGCGGGTATCGAGGCTAGGCCTACAGCGGCAGCTAAAGAGGCTAAAGCAAAACCTCGCTGAGAATAAAACTTCATTTTAATTCCTTAAGAATATGTATATAGTTAAGAATATCATCGAATTTACAGTTCGCCAATCAGATATTAAGGCCTTCTAGAGGATTAAGACTAGACATGCCTACAGATTTCACTAACAATTGACCTAAAATTTACATCTTTTAGTTTAATGAAAGGCCACTGAGTCATGGCTACTTATTCACGTTTTGCTATGATAACCCATTTATCAGGGCTGTGTGAACCGTAAGCCTTGCTAAAACCTTAATAGATGGTTCAATAAGCGTTATTTAGCCCTATTGCCAATGTCGAAATTCAGGTTAAATGTTGTAATTTATTGGCTGAACGTATGACCTTCAAAGGTGCTCTATTTTATTAAGCATGGTAATATAGATCTTAAATAATAAACCCGTAATAGTAATTAATACCATTTTTACCAGACAGTCGACCCGTTTTAGAGCGACCACGTTAAATAACCAGCTAACTTCAAGGTTTAGGCTAACTCATGACCCATAATAATACGCAGGGCAACATAACCCCTTTACAGACAGATACTTCATCAAGCAATATTGAAAAAGATAGCAATAGCATGACAACTGATAGCTTTGACCAACAACAGGTCGGCAATATGAGCAATAATGTAGACTTAGGTGAAGTGGGTAAATTCACTCAGTTGGCTAGCCAATGGTGGGATAAGCAAGGTGCATTTGCTACTTTACATGAGATTAATCCCCTACGTCTAAACTGGATAGAAGAGAACGTCATTCGCTATATGGGCTCTGGTTTAACGGGCAAAACTGTACTGGATGTTGGCTGCGGTGGTGGTATCTTAACCGAATCAATGGCACGCAGAGGGGCAAGTGCTACTGGCATTGACTTAGGTCTTGAAAACTTACAAGCTGCCCGTCTTCATGCTGAACAAAGTGACTTGACGGAGCGTCTACGTTATACACATATTGCAATTGAACAATTGGCCGCTCAACAGCCTGAAAGCTTTGATGTGATCACTTGTATGGAAATGCTCGAACACGTCCCTGACCCGAGTCAAATTGTTCAAGCTTGCTTTGACTTATTGAAGCCAGGTGGGGTTTGTGTGCTTTCAACCATTAATCGAAATCCTAAGTCTTATTTGTTTGCAATTATTGGTGCTGAATATGTCCTAGGTTTATTGGATCGTGGTACTCATGATTATGCCAAATTCATTACACCTGCTGAACTCGATAAAATGGCCATTAATGCAGGCTTCAACCGTCAAGATTTAATCGGCTTACATTACAACCCTATTACCAAACGATATTGGTTGGCACAAAACGTCGATGTCAATTATATGATGGCCGTCATTAAACCGGCATGAAGGTCGTGTTAAGCCGTTTTAGTCAAGGCAAAGTAGTTAGAAGCTGTATTCATAAGTAGCTGCATCTATCATTTAAGTATTTAGACTCACTTTAATTACTCTGGGTATTAAAAAAACTATGTCAACAAATTATGTCAAAGCAGTCTTATTTGATTTAGACGGCACTTTAATCGATACTGCAACTGACTTTGTTCGTATTATTGGTCAGATGTCTGAAGCGAACGGTTGGCAAACGCCATCAACTGCATCGATTCGTGAGCAGGTATCTGCTGGTGCGGGTGCCATGGTTAGTTTAATGCTTCAACATAATAACCAGCCTTTAAATGACGAGCAAGTACAACTATATCGTCAACAGTTTTTGGATACCTATGAAGCCGATATCTGTGTAGACAGCCATGTGTTCCCAGGGCTCGAATTACTTTTGGATTTCTATGATAGTAATGGTATCCCGTGGGGCATCGTTACCAATAAACCCCGCTATTTAGCTACCAAATTACTAGAATGTCTCAATCTTGACGAACGTTGTTCAGTTTTGGTATGCCCTGATGATGTGAGCAATACCAAGCCTGACCCTGAGCCTATGTACCTTGCTTTAGAAAAGCTAGGGTTACCACGTGGAGTGGCCAATAGTGTTATTTATGTCGGAGATCATATTCGAGATATTCAAGCAGGCGCAGCGGCAGGCATGACCAATGTGCTTGCTAGCTATGGTTATATTCCTCCTGAAGATCAAGATAACTTGAGTTCATGGGGAGCTGATTATATAGCTGAAACTCCAAAGGCCTTGGTACAGCTATTACGATCAAAAGAGTTTGATTATTTATAGCCTTCAGTCTTTATATAATTCATACTAAATATTTTTCCATAAGACTATCAGCTTTGCCCTCGGATAATATACCTATTCAAGGTCTTTAAAATAGATGATCTTTGGAATTGATTGTCGTTGGAATTGATTGTCTTCGAAATTAATAGCATTTAAAAATTTATCCTAATTTGTCTGTAAATGAATAGTGACTATATGACTAAAACCCTTTTAACGCATGACCAAATTCGAACTTTTAACCCTGAACCAAACTGCTTAAATGGTAAAACTATTTTAGTTACGGGTGCTGGTGATGGGATTGGCCGAGTGGCTGCCTTAACTTATGCAAAATATGGGGCTACCGTATTGTTGTTGGGTAAAACTGTAAGTAAGTTAGAAGCGGTGTATGATGAGATTGAAGCCGCAGGTGGCAAACAGCCAGCTATTATGCCCATGAATCTTGAGTCTGCCAGCTATAGTGATATGCAGCAGTTGGCAAATCTTATCCAGACTGAGATTGGCGAGCTTCATGGTGTACTGCATAATGCCGGTATACTAGGGGCTTTAACTCCGCTTGAAATGTATGATATCGTGACTTTTGAGCAAGTCATGCGTATTAACACTACCGCTACTTTTATGCTAACCCAAGTATTGATGCCTTTATTAAAAGACGTTGATAATGGATCGTTTGTGTTTACCACTAGCTCGGTTGGTTCGCATCCTAGAGCCTTTTGGGGAGCGTATGCCCTATCAAAACAAGCCGTTGAGGGCATGAGTGATATCTTTACTCAAGAGACCCAAAATACCACAAGCTTACGCTTCAATTGTATCAATCCTGGTGCTACCCGTACTAATATGCGTGCTCATGCTTATCCTGGTGAGAATCCTATGACCCTTAAGACGCCAGAAGAGATCATGCCAGCTTATGTATGTTTGATGAGTGATGTCAGTATTAGGGTAAGAGGTCAAGTGATTGACTTACAGCCTAAATAAGTCTTAGATAAGTCTTATTAAGCCGAAAAAAGTTAATGTGGATGCTTAGCCAATTACTCAAAAAAAGAGAGTTAGCTAGTAAAAGAGGGTTATCTAGTTTAGATAGCCTTTTTTTTGCGCCATGGTATATCTGGTTTGAACAGTTATAGGTTCTTGAAAATTACGCCTAAGACCCCATTAAATATAGACAAGGCCCAACTATATGTGGCCAAATCATGATTGATAAGGGAGTTGATTATGGCTGGAGGATGGGCGCGTGATGGCGCTGAACATGATCAAATGGATGCCACCATTAATGATGCTCTTGAACGGGCAAGAAGAGCTCTGCCAAAAGGTGAAAGCTTAGCGTTCTGTGATGAGTGCGGTGACCGTATTCCAGAAGCTCGTCGTCAAGCGCTACCTGGTGTCGAACACTGTGTAAAATGTCAGTCTGAACTTGAAGCTCAGTTTAGAACTCAAGAGCTTTATAACCGACGTGGAAGTAAGGACAGCCAGTTGAGATAGTTGGTTATTTATTGGTTTATTTATTTACTTGGTTATTTATTGGTTTAGTTCATTCATATATTTAGACTGATTATGACAGTGAGTAAGTAATAATATGTAATACGACTTATATAAATAAATAATGTAACTTGGAAATGTAAAAGAGGCACTCTATATTTAATAGAGCGCCTCTTTTTGTTTAGTAGATTCACTGAACAAACTTATTAAACATAACAACTTAAATACAACAACTTTAGTTAAGCGTCTTCTTCATCCGGAACAAAAACATAGCCCACGCCCCAAACTGTCTGAATATAACGCGCCTGAGAAGGATTGTCTTCAATCAAACGGCGTAAGCGTGATACCTGAACGTCAATTGAACGTTCCATAGCACCCCATTCTCGTCCGCGCGCTAGATTCATTAGCTTATCACGAGTCAAAGGCTCGCGAGGATGCTGAACCAAAGCTTTTAATACCGAAAACTCACCCGTAGTTAATGTCACCACATTGCCATCTCGTTTTAGCGTACGAGTAGATAAATCTAATGTCCATGGGCCAAACTGTACCACTTCAATTTGCTGTGAAGGGGCACCTGGTAATTCACGACTGTGACGGCGCAACACAGCTTTAATACGTGCCAGTAGCTCTTTGGGATTAAATGGCTTAGGCAAGTAATCATCTGCCCCTGCTTCTAATCCGGTGATACGGTCACTGTCTGAGCCTTTGGCAGTCAACATGATAATAGGAATATCGCTATTGTCTTCACGTAGACGCTTACAGATACTGATACCATCTTCGCCTGGTAACATCAGATCGAGCACAACTAATGAAAATAACTCACGTTGCATCAATTTGTCCATTTGGCTACCGTCATGAGCCGTACGAACTACAAAGCCGTCGTCTTCTAGAAAGCGTTGTAGTAATGAGCGTAAACGCGCATCATCATCTACCACTAATATGCGATGGGTTAAACTGTCTGTATTGTTGATTTTATTGTCTGACATAATATTTTCCTATGGTTTATTTTATTATAGCAACCCAAGGGGTAAAGGGAAAAATACGTTTTGCAATTATTAAGTTTGCGATTTATATTCATTGATTAATTAGTTAAACTTAGTGTTAAACCTTGAAGCTTTTTTAACGCTTTCACCTAGTAGCAATACCTAACTTATCATAGGTAAATACATTGCATCATTTTATATATCATGGGATTGAGCGTTAAATAATGCCTCAATACAATACCAATATCCAAAAACCTTATTTAATATATGGTTATCAAATGGGTATTAATCAATGATACACTTGATAAAAGATACACTTAACAAATGCTACACTTAGCAATAGGCTATGCTTTATTGAGTTAAGCTTTAACTTTTAGCAAGATAGAGCGCTAAACCTAAATTTAGTGTATAAGATTATGATATAAATTACACACCTATTACATAGTAATGCTGTATGGGTTTGTTAATGTAAACAAGACTTACAGCCAGATTGAAACATAAATAAGCAAAAGCATTTTTATTATGTCAGCTTTTGCTATAATGCCAACCACATTAATTAACTTCGATACGGATATGAACCAAACCGATACCCAAATTACCCACGCTAGCGAAGATAACACTTACCTATCTGCTGATGTTATTGCCAACATTCATACCAAGCTTGCAAAAGAGCTGGGCATTAAGCCTGCGCAAGTCAATGCGTTTGTTAAGCTTTACGACGAAGGTGCCACGGTGCCGTTTATTGCCCGTTATCGTAAAGAAAAAACGCAAGGTCTGGACGACAGCCAACTACGAGCTTTAGAAAAAGGTTTAAATTATGAACGTGACATGGCGTCACGTCGTGCCAAAATTCTTGAGTTACTACAAGGCCAAGGCAATCTAACTGAAGCGTTGCAAACTCGGATTGAGCAAGCTACCTCAAAACTTGAGTTAGAAGACATATACTTACCTTACCGCCCCCGTCGTCGTTCTTTGGCGGCCAAAGCCCGTGCAGCAGGTCTAGGGGATGTCGCTGACAAGCTATTAGCTTCTGAGATGACGCCAACTGAGGCTTTAGAAGGTTATCAATTACCAGAAACTGTTACCGATGATATGGGTAATGAGATTGAGGTTGATTTCTCAGATGCTGAAAAACAGTTGGCCGGTGTTGAAGCTATTATTATAGACAACTGGACCCAAGAGCTTGAGTTACTAGATACCTTACGTACTGGTTTTGCTAAAATAGCGACTATTAACTCAAGTTTAGCCAGCGAAGATAAGCGCGAAGTGGGAGAGAAATTTGCCGATTACTTCGAGCATAGCGAAAGCTTAGCACGCCTGCCTAATCATCGCCTTTTGGCCATGCTTCGTGGCCGTCAAGAAAATGTGCTGGTGTTAAAAGTTGATGGCGAGGACGCCCCTTTCATAGAAAAAATTATCAGCAAGTTCGAATTAGATGCCAAACAGCCCGAAGCAAACCGTCAGTTTTTAGTGACTGCGGCAAATAGTTTGTGGAAGGACAAATGGCGTCCTCATTTAGAACATCGTTTATTGACTGAAAAACGGTTAGCGGCTGAAGCTGATGCGATTGACGTATTTGCTAGTAATTTGCAACATTTATTAATGGCAGCTCCAGCAGGACGTAAAGTCATATTAGGCGTTGACCCTGGTATTCGTCATGGCGTTAAAATGGCAGTTATTGATGAGCATGGTCAAGTCATTCGTGATTCCGATAACATGCCAGCTATTGCTACAGTTTATCCATTTGCCCCAGACAATAAAATGGGTGAAGCAAAAGCGACTATTGCCGAGCTATTAAAAACACATCAAGTGGAATTGGTGGCAATTGGTAATGGGACAGCAAGCCGTGAAACCGATGCTATGATTAAAGAGCTTATCGATGCTGATGATGCAATAACGGCTAAGGCTGTGATAGTTAATGAATCTGGCGCCTCGGTATATTCAGCCAGTGAGCTTGCCAGTGATGAGCTAGCCGACTTAGATGTCTCTATCCGCGGTGCAGTCTCTATCGCTCGCCGTTTGCAAGATCCATTATCTGAGCTGGTTAAAGTTGAGCCTAAAGCCATTGGCGTCGGTCAATACCAGCATGATGTTAACCAATCGCAATTGTCTGATAGCCTCGATAAAGTGACTCAAGATTGTGTGAATGCGGTTGGTGTTGATGTAAACACCGCCAGCCCTGCTATTTTAGCTCACATAGCTGGCTTAAACCGCAACGTGGCTCAACAAATTGTGAATTATCGTAAACAACATGGTGCATTTACCAGTCGTGAGCAATTAAAAGACGTGCCAAGATTGGGCGTTAAAACTTTTGAACAGGCTGCTGGATTCTTACGTATTCGTAATGGCGAAGAGCCATTAGATGCCACAGGCGTTCATCCAGAAAGCTATGGTTTAGTTAAAGAGATTTTAGCTAAATCTGGTAAACAAATTACCGAAGTTCTAGGCAATGATAGCTTTATAAATACCCTAACGACAGATGGTATTGAGGCGGCCAATGATGACAATATTAGTGTTGCCGCCATTAAGCAAGAGCTTGCAAAACCTGCTCATGATCCACGTCCTGAATTTAAGACCGCTCAATTTAGAGATGATGTGAATAGCATTAGTGATTTAGAAGAAGGTATGCAGCTTGAAGGCGTTGTGACTAACGTGACCGGCTTTGGTTGCTTCGTTGATGTGGGCGTTCATCAAGATGGTCTAGTGCACATCTCTGAAATGGCGAATGATTTCGTTGAAGACCCAATGAACTTAGTTAAGCCAGGCGACATCGTCAGTGTACGTGTTATCTCAGTGGACGCTAAGCGTAATCGTATTGGCTTTAGCATGAAGTCAGATCAAGCTACCTCTGTTAAACCAGAAGTAGCCGCAGCCGCCAAGCCAACTATTGATAAGGTAGAGGATAGAGCTAGACCTGCTCGTACACCGCATAAAAATAACAAATCCAAACCAGCCAATAGTAAAAATGCTCGTAACAATCCTCGTACTAATGCTCGCACAAATCCTCGTGAAGAAAACGCTAAGGCTGTCAAACCTACTAATAAGCCAAAAACTGAAGAAAACAAGATTGGCTCATTGGGTGCTTTGTTAAAGCAAGCGGGTCTCAAATAAGCATTATTCAAGTTAGAATTGACTAGGGCGTGTTCCTATTTGGATTATGAGGCTAAAAATGAGATAGATTTTTGTCAAACACGAATAATTTCGAAGATAATATAGGCATATTAGCTAGAAATTAGACACAGTTTGGCGAAAATATAGCCATTTTTAGACCATAACTTATTTAATTTGCAAATAGGGACACGCCCTAAGTTTATTTCGATTGGTTTTGAGCCTGTTAGAACATAAAAAAGGACAGCTATTTTTAGCTGTCCTTTTTTATTTTTGAATTGGGCATAGTAAGTTATAAATTAAAATCTCTTAAGCACGATCTAAACTAAGCGCTTAAATCAACAAAATTAATACCAGCATACTGTTCTAAACGCGTGATAAGAGGTTCTCCCATGGCAGCAGCTGGCGTCCAGAATCCACCTGCAATGTCATCTTTACTGATGTCTAAAAGTAGACACAACGCACTTTGTGCCAACATCTGACAAGTACTTCCATAACCAGGATCTTTATCGCCAGTAACTTTGGTTAAAACTTGATGTTTGTTCTTGGTCTTTCCAAAAAAACGCAGATCAAAATAACCATTATCACGCTCCTTTTTTGCAGGACCGTCGCCAGGCTTCGGCAATACGTGATCATTTAACAAGTCACGAGTCGGCTTGAACATCATGGTAGCTGCAAAACCTGCGATACCCATCGTCATACCATAACTCAATATTCGACCTTTTAGACCTGCAGGTAACCATATGGCTTCATCGTATTTAAAATCATGACCATATTCATAATCACGTAACTGATTCGAACGATGCACAATACGAGTATTTATAGACGCCATAATAAACGGTGCTACCCAACGCTGGTTTTTTTCATCCCATTGCGGCATCACGACGTTGTCTTGACGAACATCAGGACGATTTTTGTCATCGTTTAGCAGATAAGGGTTAGACAGCTGTTTACGTAATGATTTATTCTTGCCTATTTCTTCAAAAATAGTAGCCATTGAAGATACCGTGCCACCTGACAATCCGCCTTTGGCAGCTTTAACTCGCATGTTGATAGTGTCACAATACTCATCATACTTTTTTTGTGCACATTGTTGAGTAAATAATACGCCTAAATCAGAAGGCAAAGAATCAAAGCCGCAAGAGTTAATAATACGAGCGCCTGATTCTTTAGCAGATTGCTGGTATTTATCCAACATATCTTTAATGAAGATAGCTTCACCGGTTAAATCGACATAATCTGTACCCGTCTCAGCACACGCTTTAATCAACGGTTCACCGTATTTCAAATAAGGCCCAACTGTAGAGATGATAACCTGTGCCTGCGCGGCCAAGTTTTGCAAGCTATCTGCATCTTCGATATCTGCTATAATTATTGATAACTCTAAATTGCCCAAATCTTTTTTTAATTGATTTAGCTTGTTTTCGTTACGACCTGCAATGGCCCAACTCAAAGACTCAGAATTATTCTTTTGTTTCGCTTCTTTCAAATCGCCATTTAAGAATGTATGCAGATACGCGGCTACCAATTGACCAACAAAACTTGTGGCACCAAATAACACAATCCCATATTTGCGTTCTGTCTCAATTGTGCTTTTATTACTCATATTATTTAATCCATTAAAAGTGTTATTGCTATTTATACCTTTATTTTAAGTATTTTAATTAAACCATACTCCACGAGTATCTGAAACTTATGTTTGTAAGAAGTGATTATCGAGTTGTAAGAGAAGGTATAAAATATAGCTAAGAGGTAGACTCACATTTATTATTATTTTTAGCAAAAGTGTGGTATCACATGGGCTCAATTAGACGTAAAATAGCTTAATGATTGCGTAAGGGTGAATGTGCTAAAATAATTGCAATATTTAGACTAGGCACTTGAAAATTTTAATGCTTAAGTTGATAGGTTAATGTAGTTGACTAAAACTAAGATTATTAACCAATGTTTGAGTGGCTTACTCGCATCGAATGACGTAGTTTCAAGTAAAATCCCCCTTGCATAGAAATACGCACTTGTTATGATAGCCGTTAAGTTTATCAAACCTGCTCTAATTGATTTTTGAAAACAAATTTACACCCTAATATGTTGTAATATCTTATGTTAAAAATAACAAGGCAATATTATGAGTAATCATTATTCTGAATTTAAATCCAAACTTCAAGGCTCAATGGTTGCCTTAGTCACTCCTATGTTGGCCAATGGTGATGTAGATTACCCACGTCTGGCGAACTTAATTGACTGGCAAATCGAACAAGGTACAGATTGTCTAATTGCAGTAGGTACCACAGGTGAGTCTGCTACTTTATCAATGAAAGAACACAGTGATGTGATTCGCTTTTTTGTAAAGCATGTTGATGGACGTATTCCGGTAATTGCTGGAACTGGCGCCAACAATACTAAAGAAGCCATACATTTAACTTCAGAAGCTAAAGAAGCAGGGGCCGATTGTGCCCTATTGGTAGCTCCTTATTACAATAAGCCGACTCAAGAAGGTCTATATCAACACTATAAAGCGATTGCTGAAGCTGTAGATATGCCACAAATGCTTTATAATGTGCCTGGACGTACGATAGTAGATATTGCTCAAGCTACGGTGGAACGCCTAGCTGACATTGATAATATTGTTGCTATTAAAGATGCGACAGGTTCTGTTAAACGTGGCAAGTTGCTTATTGAAGCTTTGGGCGACCGTATTGTGGTATTGTCAGGTGACGATGGTACCGCTCTAGAACTTATGAATTATGGCGCTAAAGGCAATATTTCAGTGACTGCAAACATAGTACCTAAAGCTATGAGTGAAGTATTTAATGCGGCGTTAAAGGGCGACTTTGAGGCGGCTAAGACAGCTCACGATTCTATTAAACATCTGCATGGTTTGATGTTTGTTGAATCGAGCCCCATTCCAGTAAAGTATGCTCTGCATAGAATGGGTAAAATTGACAAAGGCATTCGTTTACCGATGGTTTGGTTAGATGAGAAATACCATAGCCAGGTAGATGTTGGCTTACGTAGTGCAGGTTTAATAGTTTAGACCATACGGTTTGTTTAAAACTTTGATTTCATACTGGCATTCATTTGAATAATAGTAGTTTTGGAATAATAGTAGTTTTGGAATAATAGTAGTTTGTGAGTAGTAGTAGTTTTTGAGCAATAGTATTTGACCAATAGTTTTTTAATTAATAGTACTTTTTGGCTAATAGTATTTATGAATAATAGCGGTTTAACGTTGAGAAGTTTCTCTTAGCGTTTATACTGCTAACATAGGATAACTCATGCACCATATTCAATTTTCGAATAATTCACAACCGTCACTCTCGACTAGATTACGTACAGTCATGCAAGTGGTTATTATTGGCGCTAGCAGTTTTGGTTTTTTATCGGGATGCCAAGCTACTAAAGGTGTGTTTGGTAATATTAATGATGGTAGTTTAGCCTATCAAAAAGCTAAAAAACTTGATCCTATCAAATTACCAGCTGACCAAGACACTGCACCTTTTATCCCTTTTTACCCTACTCCTGCAGTGGGTGTAAATACCCTTGAAATCAAAAATGACTCAGGCAAGCGTTTTGAGTTACCACCGCCTTATCGTCAAGTGTCTACAAACAATAAAGCCAGCGAATAAGCGTTGGCTTTCACTTTTAATTTCGTCACTTTTAATGTTGTCACTTTACGCTTTTATCCTTATTTTTTGTACTGATACCACCACTCAGTAAACTCTATGCATAGGACTTAAATCATGCAGCTCCAAAAACAAGACCTGCTTTACAAAGGCAAAGCTAAATCTGTCTATGAAACAGAGAATTCAGATTATTTAATCCTTCATTTTCGTGATGATACCTCTGCTTTTAATGGCGAACGTATCGAACAATTAGGTCGTAAGGGTCAGGTAAATAACGGTTTCAACGCTTTTATCATGCAAAAGCTTGAGGAAGCTGGTATTGAAACTCACTTTGAAAAGCAGCTTACTGACGATGAAGTATTGGTTAAGCGTTTAAAGATGATTCCAGTTGAGTGTGTGGTTCGTAACTTCGCTGCAGGTAGCTTAGTACGCAGACTTGGCTTAGAAGAAGGACAGCCATTAACACCTCCAACTTATGAGCTTTTCTTTAAAGACGATGCTCTAGGTGATCCCATGGTAAATGAGTCTTTATCAGTGTCACTTGGGTGGGCAACTCCTGAACAATTAGAAAAAATGAAAGAATTAACTTTCAAAGTTAACGACGTTTTAAAAGAGATATTCGACGCAGGCGGTCTAATGTTGGTTGATTTCAAACTTGAATTTGGCGTTTTCCAAAACCGTATCGTACTTGGCGATGAGTTTTCACCAGATGGTTGTCGCATTTGGGACAAAGAAACTAAGAAAAAATTGGACAAAGATCGTTTTCGTCAAAGTTTAGGCGATGTGATTGAATCCTATGAAGAAGTGGCTCAGCGTATTGGTATTCCTTTATCCCGTTAAATTTTATCCCGCTAAATAAAGCCTAATTCATAAAAAAGATTTATAATTTCCCTCATTAAAAGCTGATTATGATTAAATCATAGTCAGCCTTTTTATTGGCATTAAATCTAGTTAGGTTTTAATTGTATTTTTAATCGACGACAAGGCTAACTGTAATGTATAAATTAACAGTATTTATTCCAGACACTGACTTAGAAAAAGTAAAAGAAGCCTTGTTTGTAGCAGGCGCTGGTCATATTGGTAACTATTCACATTGTTGTTGGCAAGTCAAAGGAGTTGGACAATTTATGCCTCTTGCTGGCAGTCACCCCCACATTGGTCAACAAAACATCATCGAAGAGGTGAATGAGTGGCGGGTAGAAATGGTAGTGGCTAAAGATAAACTAAATGAAGTGGTAATTGCATTAGAGAAGGCGCACCCTTACGAAACGCCTGCTTATGATGTAATCTCACTCGTTGATATTTAAGGTGTAATTGAGCATTCAATTGGCCAGTTAACTATCCATTGACTAATATTAAATCTAACATATCTTCAATCTAACATATCATCAATCGAACTAGACCTTCATCTAGCTAAGCCTAATCCAATTGACTTAAGATAGCCACTTCTTTGATATAGCTTAATAGATCATTTTCAGACTCTTGTAACAGCTCATCGTCGCTCATATGCCTGGCGTACTCAATCCATAACAATAATTGAAACAAACTATTGCGCTCAGCGGCTTTGAACTGCTTACAGAACTGTTTTAAAGTACCCTCATCATTGATATTTAAGCGCCCATACCACCCTTCAATCTTTACTGCCTGCTCTTTGCTAAAGTGAATTTGAAACAGATTATTTACCAATGCGTGACGATTTTCTTCGGCAATGAGTTTGCCCACTCGCTTGATTTGACGGTTACGTGCCGCTGCGCTAGAAATGTCTGATAAAGTCATCAATTCAGCTAAAAAATACTCAGATGCTGGTAGATTTTTCATCTGTTTTTTGGACAAAGCCGATAAAGGTACAGACAATAGTTGTAAACGTTCATGTGCTTTTTTTAATTCAGTACGAGAAACTCGCATGTCATGTTCGGACCAGTCAATCATAAAACTCTCAAATAAATGGTAAATATAATAGCATTGCTAAATAACGTAAAGGGATGAACTGTCGTGACATTAAAACTTTTAGTGCCCCCAATGCAATTTTTCTCGGTGTTTAATCGTTGTCTTTAATTCAGTAGGTAAGCTTTGAGACAATTGCGTATACAATTTCTCGGTAATATAAACTGAGCGATGCTTTCCGCCGGTACAACCGATAGCCACAGTAACAGTATGCCGATTATTGTGTAAAAATTCAGGTAGCCAACGATTTAAAAATTGATAGATATTTTGCTGCATTTCTGCCACTTCTGGAAATTCTGCAAAAAAATCAGCCACTTCTTTATCTTTGCCCGATTTAACTCTTAACTCAGGATTCCAATGTGGATTGGGCAAAATACGCACATCAAATACAAAATCGGCATCAATAGGTATACCGTATTTGAACCCAAACGAAAGAAAGTTCACAGTAATTTTATTATCAGCACCAATGTATTCTCGGACTCGCTCTTTTAGCTGATGAATATTAAGGGTACTGGTATCAATGGTGATATCTGCTTTACTATAAATAGGTTGCAGTGCTTCTGTCTCTTTTTTAATAGCACTGGGTAAGTTTTTGACATCATAACTCGGTATAGCCATCAGTGGATGCACTCGGCGAGTAGCAGCAAAGCGGGCTACTAAAACAGGCTCTTGAGCAGTAACATAGAGAATCTTAACGCTATCGATGCCATAGGAGGTAATTAACTTCTCATAAATACTAGTAAAGTTAGCTGAATCTGCTTGAAGCGTGCGAATGTCTACACCTAGCGCCAATTTATCAATACCACCCGCATTTGACAGCTTTTCAGCCGCATCAGGTAACAAAGATAAAGGCATATTATCAATAACGTAATAACCTAAATCTTCCAAAATATTTAAAACCGAGGTTTTACCAGAACCTGATCGTCCTGAAACAATCAGCACTTCTACGGGTGTCCGCTTTTCTAAATGTGCTTGTGCTTCTACAGATGACGGTTTAGCGATTGGGCTTTGTCCTGTCTCAACTTCTGACTGCATAGCAGACATATGGTAAACTCCCCAGTTTTTTTAGATACTAATAATATTGTTAACGGAAAAACATTATTGCTGCTCTTTGTCGTTGTTCCTCAATACCACATACCACACTTAAGAATTACAAACCAACTTCGCCACTCTTTACCAATAAATCATATTTTTAAATTTGAGGCGTCAATACTGCACTTCAACCTCTACGTTGTCTAATAATCGTGCTTTACCGAACCAAGCCGCTACCGCTATGATCCAAGTTTGATGACCACTAAATTTAGTTATAGGCGTTAAATCCTGATTTTTAACTTCTAAATAATCTATCTTAAAACCCAAGGCATTAATGGCCTTGATACTATCATGAATTAGAACTTGTAGGGCTTCTATACTTTTGACCGCCCCACTTTGTAACTTGATAGCTAATCTGTGTAAAGCTATATTTAGTTGTGGCGCTATCGCACGCTCCATTGGGGTTAAATATTGATTGCGTGAAGATAACGCTAAACCATCTGCGGCTCTAACAATCGGGCCGCCAATAATCTCTATGTCAAAGCTTAAATCTCGGACCAACTGCTTAATAATAGCCAATTGCTGATAGTCCTTTTTGCCAAATATTGCCACATCAGGCTGGACGATATTAAACAATTTGGTTACAACAATACCCACACCATCAAAGTGAGTGGGTCGTGATTTACCACATAGTATTTGACTGATATTACCTGCTAAAACTTGAGTAGGAGGTGGCATAACGGGATACATATCCTCTACATAAGGAGCAAATACATAGTCCGCTTCAGCGTCCTTCAACATTTCAGTATCGGCTTTTAAAGTTCTTGGATAACTGTCTAAATCTTCACCTACTCCAAACTGAGTTGGATTAACAAAGATACTTACTACCACTATATCGGCATGTTGTTTGGCCAATTTGACTAAAGAGATATGACCCTCATGCAAATTACCCATAGTTGGCACTAAAGCTATCTTTTTATTTGCTCTTAATGGTTTAAGCGCATCACGCAATGTTTTTATTGAGTCAAAAGTGGTCGTCATTCATTTATCCAAATAATACGATCAAAATCAATATGGCGAATAAAATTTAAAAACTAATTAAATTGATGCTCAGGTTGAGGATAACTGCCTTCTATGACTGAGTTATGAAATAAGGCAAAAGCACCTTCAACACTACCTGCATAGTTACTTTTTTGGTTTCGCTCATCGGTTAAGAAATCATGAACAAAGCGTGCCACTCTACCTTGAGTTACTCCTAACATGTCATGCATCACCAATACTTGACCATCTGTGTCCGCACCCGCCCCTATACCAATGACAGGCACAGTTACTGATTCAGTAACTTGCTTTGCCAGTGAAGCCGGTACACACTCAAGTAAAATTATAGCTGCTCCAGCTTTTATCACTGCCTTGACATCAGTCAATAATTTAGCAGCACTATCTTCTGTTTTACCTTGTACTTTGTAGCCACCAAACACGTTGACAGATTGTGGCGTTAAGCCTAAATGAACACAAACTGGTGCCCCTGCTGCTGTCAAAGCTGCTACCTTATCTGAAAGCTCGGCGCCACCTTCTAACTTAACGACCTGCGCACCAGCTTGCATAATTCTTCTGGCATTAATAATGCTGTCTTCAAGCGTGACATAGCTCATAAAAGGTAAATCAGCCAAAATTAATGCATGCTTGTTGCTACGTGCCACGTTTGCGGTATGATATACCATATCATCGACAGTCACCGGTAGAGTAGAGTCATGTCCCTGTACCACCATGCCTAAGCTATCACCAATTAAAATGGTATCAACCTCTGCATTTTGCATCATTTTTGCAAACATAGCATCATAACAAGTTAGGCAGCTAAACTTACGACCGTCTATTTTATATTTTTTTAAAGTGGATAAAGTAATCATATAGGCCAGCCCATAAATAAGGAATTAAAGACACAATAAAAGCTATAAAAAACAGCATCAACTACGACAATTTAGTTAATCCTGTCCAATTTCGACTCTGTTCTAGTTCAGTGATTGATACGCCATTAATCTTAACATTTGAATTTAGTTCAATTAGAGGGATTAAGACAAAGTTACGCTCAGTAATACCAGGATGTGGAACTTTTAATAGTGGTGTGTCGATTTGTTCATCGCCATATAATAAGACATCAACATCTAAACTTCTCTCCCCCCAGCGGCGTAAGCGAACCCGTTGAGCTTGTTGTTCTAAATATTGACAAAAACTTAATAAGTCATGAGCCTCTAAAGTGGTCACAATTTCAACAACTACATTGATGAAGTCAGGCTGATCTTGAGGTCCCATAGGTTTAGACGCATATAGTGATGAAACATTGACTTCTATCACCTTCGGATGAGCCTTTAAGCCTTGCACAGCATTTAGAATATGCTGTTTAGGTGTACCGAGTTCATTAGCCAGATTGCCTCCCAAGCCTAGGTAACAGCGTACAGAGCTCGGGCTAGTTAAGGTCGCCACCATGTCAATTACATCCTTAGCTATAAAACCATTAAGACGGGCTTTCTTCTTTGGCTAATCTTTCACTAACCGTCACCAATGAGCTTGGGGCACGACGACGACGTATTGCAGGCACTCTATCACTCTTGGCAATGACATTCTCAACAATAGCTGTCACGGGTTGTTTGCTTTGAGCTTGTTTGCTTTGAGCTTGTTTGCTTTGAGCCTGCTTGTTTTGAGCATGAAGGGTTTTAGCTTGGTGTGAAGCTTCTTTATTACTCTCAGGCTGCTTAGGCTCATTGTGTTGATAGTCAGATTTTTTTGCACCGTTTGACTGCAGTTTTGGTGTATCTGTCTTAACAACGTGTTGCGTCTGTTCAGATTGTGATACGTGCTGCTTAGTAATGTCTTCCTGTTTCGTCTGCCGAGCTTGCAATTGCTCAGACTGAGACAATTGCTGACTTGGAACACGGCGACGACGTTTGGTAGGTATAGGCTCTGATTTAGGCAATAAAACCACGTCTTTTTTCACTACCAACTGAGAAGAAACAACTTTCTGTGCAGTAGCTTTTGTCGGCGCTTTAGAAACAGACTGCGCTGACGTAGGAACATCTTGTTCTGATTGTTCAGCCTTCGATGCGACCTTTTTGTCAGAGTCAGCCTGTAAATCAGCTCGTTTTTGAATATCTGATTGTTTAGGTACTTGCTTAGCCATTTTATCGGCATTAATAGTGAACAAAGGACTCGGTTGATTTTTTTGAGTTGATTGTTCACCGGCTACCTTACCTAATGATAGCTTCTCAAGTTGTGCTCTTTCTTCAGCATAATGCTTATACTTTGTGCTCTGATTCTCCACCTTTTGTTTAGGAGGCTTAGGCACGTAGTTGGAATTCGACTGAAGCGTTGATTCCATACTATCATTAGAGGTTTGTTGCTCCTGACGATTTCTATTGCGATTGCGGTTACGACTGGATTTACTAGCGCCGCGGCGACTATCCCCAGTAAAGCCATCAATAGCCTGTTGCTTTTCTTTTTCGGATAATGTCTGGTAAGTTTGCCACCACTCACCCATACCATTGGTCGACTCTGATAATGGATTAAGCTCATCATCACATTGTTCACGCAATAGCAGGAAGTCAAAAGCAGCTCTAAAGCGAGAATGCTCTGCCAATTGCACAATTTGTTTAATACGAGGATTGGCAAGTTTTGGCTGTAAAATCCAGATATCACGAATGAACTGCTCAGCAAAACGAGGAATGGCAGTTTTCACACGTTGGCGATCAATAACTTTACTGGCAGCTTGCAACTGCGCATCATGAAAAGGCATATTTTTCTTTTTGAATTTAGCCAATTGATGAAGATAGTTATCCCAAAGTAGAGCAGCATAGAAAAAGGCTGGATTAATACTTTTACCCATACCAATACGCTTATCGGTATTAATAGCTACTTGATTAACTAAGCGGGTTGGCTTTTCGGGTGGATAAATGATTAAATGACGAATAGCACCGTACTCGAACAATAAAGGTAACAAGGGTACTAGATATCCCCCAGTAAACATTTTTTGTGATTCATCATACAATCTATGTGGAGATACTTGTTCAAGTAGTGCCCAATTTTCGTCATGAAATTGCTCAGACAGCGCATCGTCAAATTCAAACCCTAACTTTGCTTTGAAGCGCAAAGCACGCAGCAAACGTACGGGGTCTTCTTCTATCCTTAATGGTGCGCGCCCTAATAATCTAAGCGTCTTAGTTTCAATATCATCTAACGCATTACAAAAATCATGTACCACACCTTTTAATGGCTCGTAATACATGGCATTAATTGTAAAGTCACGACGGGCAAAATCTTGCTGAATATCGCCCCAAACATTATCCCGAACAATCATGCCGTCACTGGTAGTATGAGCATCGCCATTAGGAGGCGCACGAAAAGTGGCTACTTCAATCATGTCGCGACCTGAATACACATGTGCCAATTGAAAACGACGCCCAATAATACGGCAACGCTTGCCAAATAAGTCTTTTACTTCATGCGGTCTTGCATCAGTTACGGCATCAAAATCTTTTGGATTTAAACCCATTAATGTATCGCGTACCCCGCCACCAACAATATAGGCGTCAAAACCAGCTTTAGTCAAAGTGGCTATTACTTCGATGATCGAATTGGGTAAATCCGCCTTACTTAACCCTAACTGCTTGGCTGAACGTTCTGCCATGCATCTACTCCCTACAAACAAACAAAAGCCCATTTCTACCCCCTTATAAATTAAGGTTTGGTAATCCAAGGCATATATACCCGATAGTGTAACAAATTTTCAAAGTTGATGCCTAACATACTCAAATTTAGCCATGCTGAGCCTTAGTTAATGGCTATTCCCATAATAATGTTTTGAGTTTGCACCAATTAGTAAACCAATACATAAGCCACCGAAATGTGCTGCAAAAGAAATTCCTGACTGTGGCATCAATCCTTCTTTGAGGATGAACCAATAACTCGCTCCCATAAAAATGCAAGCCAGTAAGTAGCCCCATCGTTTGGCAAAGACCGCACCACCTATCATATAACCCAACATCGAAAATATTAGACCTGAGGCTCCAATATGAATAGAGAATGGCGAACCAAGCCCCCAAGTCATTAATCCTGAACCGAGGATTAGTTTTACAATGGTACGGTAAGCATTGCGTTCAAACAATCCAAATAAGAATAATATCTGTATTAATACTAGGGTATTTCCCATCAAATGAGCAAAGTTGCCATGCATGGTCCAAGATGAGGTCACGCCTATCATGCTATTCAAACTCAAGTTGCGAGGTACAATGCCTAAAGCATTCCAATAATTGAATAACACGGTACTGTTAAGAAAGTACATGAGCCATATTGGCATTAATACAAATGCATAGAGTCCTATAACTTGGCCAAGTCGGTGCTTAATTAGACTGAAAATATCCTGCCATTGCATAGAATGTGCCATGTTATTAAATTTATATCAAATTACTGGTGCGCGTCTTTAACAGGTACCCAAGTGTGTGTATAAAGCTTTGAGTTAGAGTGATAAGGTACCAAGGCTGTCGGCATATAATTTTTAGCAGCGTCAATATGCTGGATTGAATCGTCAAAGAAGATATGTGGAGCAAAAGTTTTTAACACCGAAGTTTTCTCAAGACCACCTAAAAAAAATGCCATATCTACAGTGACCCCCCACTGGCGCAAGGTTTTAATTGCACGAAGATCAGCTGGAGCATTACGGGCAGTCACTAACGCAATTTGAATAGGTCGAGACTGTTCTGAATGAGGCAATCTGTCTTGCAAATGCGACAGTTTAATTAGTAAATCGGCATAAGGTCCTTTTTCGATCGGCAGATCTGTCATTAGCGCTTCTCTATCATGAAAAGCTTTTAAACCTTGTTGCTTATACAATAGCTCCCCTGAGTCATCGAATAACACAGCATCTCCATCAAAAGCAATTCTTAATTGATCAGTGTCTAATGTAAAGGTATTAACGGGTGTCGCGTCTAATATAGCACAAGCACATATCTGTGCATCTGCCACACTTTGTGCATCCTCTTTATTGGTTGTCAAAAATAAGTCTACCTTAAAGTCAGCAATATAATCTGCAACCTGTCCACCAGAAATAAATGCCGAACGAGTGATACATAGCCCTCGTTGTCGAATGGCATTCAAGACACGAATACCCGTTTCAGGGCAACTTTTAGAGATAATAACCACTTCAACCAAAGGAGTATCGTTTTGATAATTGTGGTCGGTGGTAGCTTTGCCACAATTGTTTAAATTCAATATAGCTTGGATTAATGGAAACCCTGCTCCAATCTCTAAAGGATCATTTTCATGTTGCTGCATGTATTCACGAAACTGTTTTGATGCGTCTGTTGGACTATCTTGTAAAAGTTTTTCACGATATTGCTCTGATTCTGTCAAATCAAACAATGCAGTAGCAGATATAGCAACAATCAAGGTGTTAGAGAAGTCGATAGCCATTGAATATAGACCATAATAGATGAATTAAAATGAGGCTTAAGATATTGTAATGTAGGATTTTACGTAATTAACAATTATATAGAATAAGTAACCTTAAAAAGTTTAAATATGTTTCCTGTATTGCTATCAAGCTTGAATTAAATTTATCAGTATAGTCTATAAACAGTGCTGTAAGGATTTTAGAATCTATAAAAGTTATTTTAGAGTCTGTTAAAAATACCCTATAATGAACAAGTGCCTAGCAAGATTTTAGGTTTAATTTTGAAACTTTAAATCCACAAATTGTAGAACGGGAAAAAACCCAGCTAAAGAAACGCGTCACAAAGAAAAAGCCCCCACTCGAGATGAATG
>NZ_JAGLBC010000118.1 GCF_018260395.1 Psychrobacter sp. | reverse complement strand
TAGGAACTATTTAACGCATGATAGATAGTGACTTATTTAACTTGCAAATAACTAACACAAAACAAGTAAATCAGTCAAAACACAGTAAAAATTAATGCTATAACTATACAACAGTAGCGTAAAATTTAATTTTGACATGAGATGTTGCAAAAAATGTCATATAGTTATGCTAAAAATTTGAGATTTACATGATTTATCGTTCATTAAACGCTATAATTTGCTCCACTTGAATATTTGATTAGTTTTTAAGGTTTATTCTTGTCGTCATACTCCCATACTTTATTTTAGTCAATGTATGTCACTTTATTCGACAAAACTATAAAATATTTCTAAAATATTAAATTCTTTTTTGAGAGCCAGTCTCTGCTTAATAAACGCAAGAGATGATGAGGCTACTCTTTAACTCGCAATACGCTGGAACACGATACATGAACCCGTTTGGATTTCTATCTAACAATATCGCCATTGACCTTGGTACTGCCAATACATTGATTTTTACCCCTGGTAAGGGTGTGGTACTTAATGAGCCTACCGTTGTTGCTCTACGTAGTAACCGTACTCAGAACCCAACTGTGGCTGCTGTGGGCATCGACGCTAAGCAAATGCTAGGTCGTACCCCAGATAACATCACCGCAATCCGTCCTTTAAAAGATGGGGTAATAGCAGATTTTGAAGTCACTCAAAAGATGTTAAAGCACTTTATCAATAAAGTAAAAGCAAAACGCTTTTTGGCTCAGCCAAATGTTGTGGTTTGTGTTCCTTGCAAGTCTACGCTTGTTGAACGTCGAGCTATTCGTGAGGCGGTTTCATCTGCAGGTGCCAATAAAGTATTTTTATTGGAAGAGCCTATGGCCGCTGCTATTGGCGCGGACTTACCGGTACACGAAGCGAGTGGTTCAATGGTAGTTGATATCGGTGGTGGTACAACTGAAATTGCGGTTATCTCCTTATCTGGCTGTGTCTATGCTGACTCAATTCGTATCGGTGGTGATATATTTGATGAAGCAATTATTACCCATGTTCGCCGTAATCATGGCTGTGTGATTGGTGAAACTACTGCTGAGCGTATCAAGCAAAGCGTAGGCTCTGCTATAGATGAAGATGCCAAGCTTGAAGTTGAAGTACGTGGTCGTAGTATGGCAGAAGGTGTGCCAAAAACTTTAACTGTAACTTCTGAAGAAGTACAAAAAGCCTTAAGTGATTCTTTAACCGGTATCGTAAGTGCCGTAAAAACAGCTTTAGAGCAAACCCCACCAGAATTATCATCTGATATTGCAGAACGTGGTATTGTATTAACTGGTGGTGGGGCCTTACTTCGTAACTTTGATAAGTTATTGTCTAAAGAAACAGGTCTCCCTGTTACGGTTGCAGAAGATCCTTTAACTTGCGTAAGCCGTGGTGGTGGTGCTGCTTTGTCATTTATCAATAACAAAAGTTTGAATATGATTTTTGTTTAGTCTATAAGTTTGTACGTTCACTAAGTCTGTAAGTTCACTATGCCAACGACCCTCTTTGCTCAATACAATCTTACTTTACGAAAAACAGCGGCTGTATTATTGGTCGCTATGATTTTAATGTTGTTAGATAGCAAAAACCCTAATTGGTTCAATCCAATTCGTGATACAAGCCATTCGGCGATGCAGCCTATATATCAAATGTCGGTATTGCCTACGTTTGTTAGTCATTGGGCTGATGGCACCTTGATGAGTAAAGAGGCGTTGCGTCGTGAAAACGTTCAGTTACACGCCCAATTGTTACATGCTCAAGCCAAGCTACAACAGCAAGACTATATATTGGCTGAAAATGCGCGATTACAGGGTATATTATCTACCACCAAACCTGACCAATATGAATTGAATTTGGCTCAAGTCATAGGTACAGATACCAATCCGTTAAAGCAAATCGTGGTGCTTAATAAAGGTAGTAAAGATGGGGTGCAAGTGGGCCAAACAGCCATAGATGAAAACGGTATTTTAGGCCAAATTATCAATGTTTACCCCAATACCAGTCGTTTATTGCTGATTACTGATGAATTACAGTCTGTATCCGTTACGGTAAGAAGAACGGGACAACGAGCCATTGTCACGGGTGAGGGTACGCCAAGTTCTCTGAAATTAGATTATATTTTCAAAACTTCAGATATTCGTGTCGGTGATGAGCTAATATCTTCAGGCATGGGAGGCCGTTTTCCAGCAGGATACCGTGTTGGCCGTGTCGAATATGTTAACCCTCAGCAACACGAAAACTTTATGAATATTGAAGTAAAACCAGCCGCTAATTTTATCAATAGCTCATATGTTTTAGTCATGCAAGATAGTGAGCATTCACCTGACTTTAAAGATGATAAATTTACAGGTTCCTTAGAGTTAACTGAAGTTCCTTATGTTCCGGACAGTCGTCCTACTGAGCCTAAGTGAGGCTCAAAATAATGCTATCAAATGACTTGTTGACCTTAAAAGGTTGTTTTCTTACTTCGACTGCTATTTTCTCATTTAGTCGTAACACAGTTAGCTGTAAAGCAAATAGCCTTAAGGCAGTTAATAGTATTAGTTACAAGACATCTTGCTACGCTTTCACAAGCCTAACCTCAAGCCCAAACCTTAGCTTAACTACTGAGCTGAGGCTTGTCTAGTATGATGAAATCCTCTTTAAGCCCTTTTCAGTCATTGATTATAGTTATTGTTAGCTTTGTGATAGCGTCAGTGGTCAATATCTATCCGATGGGCTTACAAGCCTCTTTTCTACGTCCTATGGCACTTATTATGGTGCTTGTTTTTTGGCTGATATTCATGCCCCGTTATGTGGGGGTTATTACAGCTTTTGGCATTGGGATAATTTGTGATTTATTATTGGACACGCGTCTTGGTCAGCAAGCATTTGCTGCAGTGATCATGGCCTTTGGTGTGCGATTTATGGGTCAGTACATTAAGCAGCTTAACTTTTCACTTGCTTGGACTGTTGCTGCTATTGCGTTGATTGTCTTTCAGTTTGCTTTGTGGATAGTGCAATATATTACTCAGAACATATTTTATAGCAGCGCTATTTTTAATTTATTGGTCAGTATTTTGACTTGGCCATTAGTGTTTATGCCCCTAATCCGATTTATAAAAAAATTATAATCTAAATCTACTGCCTTGCTTCCATCCTTATTACCAGCACTTTATAATCACTTTTCATAAAACATTTGCTTTATTTATTAAATCCTTTGATACCCCATAACTTCTTTATACATTTGAGTATGTCATGAAAATTATTCTGGCTTCTACTTCTCCACGTCGTCAGCAACTGCTAACACAAGCTGATATTGAATTTGAAATTCTGACCGTGGAGGTGGATGAAACGGTATTATTCAATGAGTCACCACAAGATTATATTGTGCGTATGGTAAAGGCCAAAGCTGTTGCTGCTGGCAAGAGCCTGAGCGCTATTTGTAAAGACAACATTAAACATTGTTTGGTAATCACTGCCGATACTATAGGTGTTCTTCCAGATGAGAGGTCTATATTGGTTAAACCTACGGATAAAGCAGATGCCTTTGACATGTGGCAAAAGTTGTCTAATACCAAGCACTCGGTATGGACTGCAGTACAATTAACTGTTTTTAATCAGCAAGGTGAAGTCGTTACTATTGATAACTTATTGGAAAAGACAGAAGTTAGCTTTATTGAATTAGATGATGAAGCTATGCAAACTTACTGGTCTAGCGGTGAACCTGCTGATAAAGCTGGCGGTTATGCAATTCAAGGTAAAGGTGCAGCTTGGGTAAAGTATATTAAAGGCAGCTATACCAACGTAGTGGGGCTACCTTTAGCGCAGACTTTATCTGCTATCAAGCATATGGAGAATAAGCTTGAGAGCTTATAATGGCGCTAAAACTTACTTTATAAGTTATCTTTTAAGTCTTCATAGTTTTTAGATTCGGAATTTAAAAATTATAATATCAGATAGAAGGATAGGGGCGAATAATTCTTTCATCGAAGAAATGACAGGATAACAATTTTACAAAGTCGGTGGTACACTGGTTCAAAATTAAAAGATATTAGGCTAATTTTATACCGCTGATAAATTTCTCGATATAATTGGTAGTCTTTACTCAATAAACCTAAATTAATAAAAAACAAAAGGTCTACTATGTCAGAAGAGCTACTCATTAATGTTAGCCCAATGGAATCGCGTGTTGCCGTCTTGGATAATGGGGTGGTTAGTGAGGTTTATATTGAGCGTCATAATAAGCTTGGCTTGGTAGGCAATATTTATTTAGGGAAGGTAGTTCGCGTATTACCTGGCATGCAAGCAGCTTTTATTGAAATTGGCCAGTCACGTACAGCTTTTTTACACGTTAATGATATGCGCCGTCTGCCTAGATTGACGCCTAATATGGACAGTCCTTCTGAGGTGCGTCATCACGTTAAAAAAGAGCCTACTGTACTAACTAGTATGTCAGTGAACCGATCAGAACACATTGCTGAAATAAACACTCGAACTGGTTCACAACCTTTATCAGCTACTATGGTAGATGATCATTCAGCCAGCAATGCATTAACATCTCTGCAAAATCCTAGCTCTAACATTTCTGGCTCTAATTTTACTGAATCTAACACTACTGGCTCTAATGTTAATGGCTCTAGTAAGGTTGATCTCGAGCCTAGCAGTTTAAGAGAAAAGCAATCAGCTCTAGCAGACGAGTCGGCAAATTTAAAAAGTGATCTATTGGACAATTCACTACTTGAGTCCACATCCTTAGATATCGATTCGCCAGATAAAGTGGGCAATGCCATTACTCAGGCTGATACTCCGCCTATGCCTATAAAAGAGCGTCAGATTATTGAACCCCCGCGTCATGAACTGATCCAATATCGGCTACAAGAAGGCCAAAAGATATTGGTACAGGTTACCAAAGACCAACTAGGTACTAAAGGCGCACGGTTAACCACTAATATTTCGCTTCCGTCACGTTATTTGGTGTATTTGCCATCGAGTGAACATATTGGTATCTCACAACGTATTGATAATGAAGAAGAGCGTCATCGCCTAAAAACTGAATTGGCACAACTGATGCAAACGGTAAATTTAACCGGCGGGTTAATTGCTCGTACTGCTGCTGAGCGAGTTCCAGTTGACAAACTAGAAGAGGATATTTACTACCTAGTTCAATTATGGCGTACTATTCAAGCGCGTAGAGAGGCTTCTGCAGGTAGTGGCAAACCGGCAGTATTAATTTATCAAGAATTGTCCTTACCTCTACGTTCTATTCGAGATTTGGTACATCAAGATACTGAAAAAGTAATCGTCGATCATGAAAGCATGTATAACGAAGTGCGCCAGTTTGCTAAAGAGTTTGTGCCATTAATTTATCCTAAGATATTGCCTTATATGGGTGAGCAGCCCTTGTTCGATCTACATCGAGTTGAAGAAGACTTAAGAGATGCGTTAAAACGCCGAGTAGATTTAAAGTCAGGAGGCTACCTGATTATTGACCAAACTGAAGCAATGACCACAATTGATGTCAATACCGGTTCATTTGTTGGCGGGCGATCATTAGAAGATACAGTCTATAAAACTAACTTAGAAGCAACACATGCCATTGCCAGACAGCTTCGTTTGAGAAACTTAGGTGGCATTATCATACTAGATTTTATAGATATGTTAGAGCAAGAGCATAAAGACGATGTGCTTGAAAGCTTACAACACCAGTTATCTCAAGATTATGCTAAAACCAAAATTACGCAAGTAAGTGAACTTGGTTTGGTTGAAATGACTCGAAAACGAACCCGTGAATCTTTGGAGCAACAGCTTTGTGAGCCCTGTAAAACTTGTGAAGGCAAAGGATTTATTAAAACTGCTGAAACAGTTTGTTTCGAGATATTCCGCGAGATTATGCGCTGCGCCCGTACTTATAATTCACCGAAGAAATTCACAGTAGTTGCACATGCTTCGGTCATTGATTTGCTGTTATCCTCTGAAGCAGATACAGTAGCAGATTTAGAGTATTTATTGGGTAGAGTAATCACCTTTGAGGTTGAAAATCTTTATACTCAAGAGCAATATGATATCGTTTTAGATTAATATATATTTATAGTAAATCTAAAACACTTAGGATTAGTGTTCTTGATCTGTATAGGGTTTAAAAATCTTGCGTTATTCTTTTTAGAAGTTAATAATACACTTGCAATCATTTGACAATTGTGTATAATACAACCCACTGAATTTATATGAGCGTTTCAAGTGGTGTAAGCAGATACGGCAGCGTATTCATAAGCAAACACTTAATAGACTTGACGTTAATACAGCCGAAGCATCGTTTTTGGCACTAATTTCATTCTTCTTTGCTACCTTCTTATATGGAACTGGTGGGCAAGGATTAAACTTATTTTGTTTTTTGAATTGTCTGATGTGATTAGTCTCACGATTTGACCAAAAAATGAATCATTTATATAACGGCTATTTATCATTTAAGTGCTATTTATATTTTAGCAATAGTGATAAACCCATTTATTAGGAGCTTGCTGGCATGGCTAACCAGAGAATCCGTATCCGACTAAAGTCTTTTGATCATAGATTGATCGATCAGTCGGCACAAGAGATTGTCGATACCGCAAAGCGCACTGGTGCGCAAGTTTGTGGTCCTGTACCGTTGCCTACTCGCATCGAGCGTTTCAACGTCCTAACCTCGCCACACGTCAACAAAGACGCGCGAGATCAGTACGAGATTCGTACTCATAAGCGTATGCTTGACATCGTGCAACCTACTGATAAAACAGTTGATGCATTGATGAAATTGGACTTGGCTGCTGGTGTAGACGTTCAAATCGCATTGGGTTAATCAAAAGCGCGTAGATTTAAGCGTAATGATTAATAACACGCGACTTTTAGAAATTACCCCAAACTATTAATTGAAGATATAAAGAGGTTTAACATGGCGATCGGTTTAGTCGGTAAGAAATGCGGCATGACCCGTGTCTTCACTGAAACAGGCGCTTCTATCCCTGTAACGGTTGTTGAGGTCGATGCAAACCGCATTACTCAAATCAAAACCAATGACACTGACGGCTATCAAGCCATTCAAGTAACCACTGGTGAGCGTCGTGACAGCCGCGTAACTGCAGCACAAAAAGGTCACTTTGCTAAAGCTGGCGTTAAAGCTGGTCGTGGTACTTGGGAATTCCGTGTTACAGAAGAAGAACTTGATGGACGTGAAGCTGGTAGCGAAATTGCTGCTGACCTATTTGAAGCAGGGCAACTTGTTGATGTTACAGGTCAAAGTAAAGGTAAAGGCTTCCAGGGTGGCGTAAAACGTCATAACTTTAGTATGCAAGATGCTACTCACGGTAACTCAGTATCGCATCGCGTATTGGGTTCAACAGGTCAGAACCAAAGCCCAGGTAAAGTTTTCAAAGGTAAGAAAATGCCAGGGCAAATGGGTAACAAACAAGTTACCGTTCAAGGACTTGAAGTCGTGTCAGTAGATGCTGAAAAAGGTCTTCTCGTCATTAAAGGTGCCATACCAGGTGCCAATGGTGGCGATGTCATCGTACGTCCGTCAATCAAAGCCTAAGCAAGGGGATTAACGTGAATTTAAAAAC
>NZ_JAGLBC010000117.1 GCF_018260395.1 Psychrobacter sp. | reverse complement strand
TCGAGGTAAAATCTAGATTCGGAGCCGTTGCACTTCGTAATTGAATCCAAGAAGTTTAGTTTTTATAAAACTGAGCAAAATAAATATAGCCATTTTTAGACCATAACTTATTTAATTTGCATATAGGTACACGCCTTAAGTATATTCTAAAATTATAATGAAACCTAAATGGACTTAAACAGGAATTTTTATGGAAAAAGACGTTCAAACTAATGATTATGATCACCCTACTAGAGACAAATTCATTACTGGCTCTAAGAATAAAGGTGATAAACATAAAGGCGAAAAAAATAAAGGTCTTAAAAATAAAATAAGTGGTAAAGTGCCTGGTATTAAACTTATGAATAGGCAATGGCAACGTGCTCAAGTATTAAAAGGCATGACTGAAACTATGGTAGGTGGCTATCGTGCGATTACCAAAGTTGATGGATGGGGCGAGGTTCCTAAACGTGATGATTTGCCAAAATATAACAAAATATTTTGTCGCAATATGGCGGCCGCTTTTAATGTAGAAGTGGTTGCTGTTGAGCCTTTACCTGATACCCACGGATTATGGGCAGCCAACCACATTTCATGGATGGATATCCCCGTATTAGGTAGTGTGGTACCTGCTTTTTTCTTATCAAAGGCTGAAGTTGAAGCTATGCCTGCTTTCGGACGTTTGGCACGAGCTTGTGGATCATTGTTTATCAAGCGAGGCTCTGGCGACTCAGGAAAAGTAGCAGATCAAATTGCTGAGTTTTTAACAAAAGGGTATTCAATCCTTTTTTACCCAGAAGGTACCACCACTGATGGGACTAATATTAAAAAAATATATGGCAAATTATTACAAGCAGCCATGGATGCTAATAAACCTATTCAGCCACTTGTGCTATGTTATGTTAATGCCAAAGGCGAATTAGACGACAAAGTCCCTTTTGTTGGCAAGACCTCCTTTACCAAAAGCTTCTTAAATGTGATGGATAGTGACCCTGTTACTGCTTATATTCTACCTTTAGAGCAAATTGATACTTTAAATAAAACGCGTGATGAGCTAACGATCGAACTTCATGAATCAATGCAAAAAGGATTACAAGAGTTGCATAACCGTGTCCTTACTAAAAAATAGTTATAGTCACTTTATTTAAACTTTATTTTATTTTAGACAGTTCATTAAAATTGGCTACTTGAACTAAGTTAAAAAAAACACTGCTTACTTAATTGTGAGCAGTGTTTTTGTTTAAAGCTTTAAGGTAGCGTCTATATAACCTATCTACATAGCTTAAATTATATGGCTTTGGTTAAAGCTATGGCGATGGGTTAGGTTGTTGACGATGAACGTCTTCAATAGCGTCTAAAACCTCTTGGCTTAATTCAACATTGATACTGTCGATATTGGTTTGTAGTTGCTCTATTGAAGTGGCGCCGATAATATTACTGGTGACAAAATGTCGACTGTTCACAAAAGCCAGTGCCATTTGCGCCATATCGAGTCCTGCTTGTTCAGCAATTTGTGCATATTTTTCAGTAGCCCATCTGGCTTCGTCATTGGTATAACGCTGGAAACGATCATACAATGTCAGCCTTGCACCCTCAGGCTGTTCGCCATTTAAGTATTTACCCGATAATACTCCAAATCCTAAAGGTGAATAAGCCAGTAGCCCCACATTCTCACGGTGGGATATTTCTGCCAATCCCACTTCATAAAGACGGTTAAGTAAGCTATAAGGGTTTTGGACAGTAATTGGGCCTTCTAAACCTGCCTTTTCTGCCTCCCACAAGTAGCGCATCACACCCCATGCGCTATCATTAGATAATCCAAACGCTCTTATACGTCCTTTTTTTATTTCAGCGTTTAGCGCTTCAATAGTCTCTAAAAAAGGGGTCAAATTAGTTAGATCTTGAGCAGCCATCTCCTCAGTGTACCCTCGAGTGCTGAAGTAGTTGGTTCTTCGCTCAGGCCAATGTAGTTGATAAATATCAATATGATCTGTCTGTAAACGCTTTAAATTAGCGTCTAAAGCTTCTGAGATATGCTTGGCATTAAATCGAGTTTTGCCATCTCTTAAAAAGTCCATTGGAGAGATTTTACTGGCCAATACCACCTCATTACGCTTTTTGGTTTTGGCAAACCAAGTGCCTATGAAACGTTCGGTATCGCCTTGTTTATCTTTGGAAGGTGGTGAGGGGTACATCTCAGCAGTGTCCCAAAAGTTCACCTCTTTAGATAAGGCAAAGTCCATTTGCTCATGGGCTTCAGCTTCTGAATTTTGTTGACCCCATGTCATAGTGCCTAAGCATATTTTAGAAACTTTATCACCAAGTTTTGGCAATGTAGTAAATTTCATTGTTAATTCCTCTATACCAATTTTGTTATTTTAATTCAGTTCATTCATTAAATTTAATCGTTTTAAAAATCGTTTATTAACCATACATAACCCTGTATATAGATTCTATAATAGCTATGTAAGTAGGGTCTTTGATTAACGGGTTGTCACGAGATTACAGTAATTTAGAACAAATTTTGGATAGATCGCATTAATTGCTTTTTTGCTACATTAACTGCACGCCTGTTTGTCCAGGAGGTGTGACCTTAAAAACTTGAACTTTAAATAACACAGGCTGACCGGCAAGTGGATGGTTAAAATCCACTTCCACCTCTTCATCTGTTACTTTACTGATAACTCCTGGTAAAGTGTTTTTCCCTTTGTCTTCAAACTCCATCATCATACCTACTTCAGGATTGGGTTCAGATAAAGCAAATTGAGCAGCGCTAAAGCTTTGTAAATTGTCTTCATTCCATTCACCAAAAGCTTGTTCTGGATCAAGATGCGCCGTGCGAGTGTCTCCGGCACGAAGATTATTAAGCACGCTTTCAAAGCCTGGTAATAAACTGCCGTCACCAATGGTTAAGCGAACTGGCTCAGGACGACTAAACGTAGTATCGATAACGGTACCGTTTTCCAAAGACACTTCAAAGTGAAGCTGTACTTGACTACCTTGGGTAATTCGGGTGTCTTGATTTGGATTAATAAAGGTAGTTGCATCTGCAGAAGAACTTAAATTATTCATGGTGAAATCACTTAAAGTTGCTAGTAGGAGTAGGGTAGATAATTTTAAACTTTGAGAATTTAATAAAAGTTAGAGAGTCGCAAATAGTTAGCCAATAATAATTAACCACTTATAACTAAACAATAATAACTAACCAATAATAATTAAATAGTTATAAAAGTTGTCGGACTATAAAGGATTTAGAAAATCATAAATTTTTTATATGGATATATAAGCTGATTCTAATCTCAAAGTTTAAGTCTCAGTAGTTTATCATAAAGCAAAATAACAGGGTTCTAAGCGTGTTTATATTGAGTGTAAATTTATTACAATATCTTGGCGCTTAAGAGTTTTTGGCCATAACTTAAAATAAGCAATATGATGACATTTATAGAAGATTTATAAAGTCAATAGGGACTTGAGTATTCTCCAATTAGTCTATATAATATAGTGTCCGAAAAATGGGTAAGCTGTCGTAGCATTTATATAACCTTTATATGCATTTAAGGTTTTTATCTTGAAGCTATATGCGGTTTAAAATGACAGATGACGGTTTTAAAACCCATTTTTTTGTATTTAATAAACGGGAGAAGGATGCCTTATGGCAACAACTAACCAATTGATTCGCAAGGGTCGTAAAGTATTAAAGGAAAAGTCTGGTGTTCCTGCTTTACAATCATGCCCACAACGTCGCGGTGTATGTACTCGTGTATATACTACCACGCCTAAAAAACCAAACTCAGCCATGCGTAAAGTATGTCGTGTACGTTTAACTTCAGGTTATGAAGTATCTAGCTACATCGGTGGTGAAGGTCATAACTTGCAAGAGCATAGTGTAGTACTTATCCGTGGTGGTCGTGTTAAAGACTTACCAGGTGTACGTTATCACACTGTTCGCGGCGCACTTGACTGTGCAGGCGTTAAAGACCGTAAGCAAGGTCGTTCTAAATATGGTGCTAAGAAGCCTAAGGCTTAATTAGCAAATTACTAAGTAACATGCATGGGTTTGGTGTTCTGCTGATTAGCGAACATACCACCATGCAGTAAGGCTGGCTGGTAACCACTATTTAAAACCTGTAGTCATATATGGTTATGAATGCCAGACAACCCTGAAGATAAGGAATATATTATGCCAAGACGTCGCGTCGTCGCTACTCGTGAGATCCTACCGGATCCAAAATTTGGTAGCCAAACTATCGCAAAATTCATCAACCACGTTATGGTTGATGGTAAAAAATCTACTGCAGAACGTATTGTATATGGTGCATTAGAGCAAGTATCTGAAAAACGCAACATCGAAGATCCGGTTGCATTTTTTGAAGAAGTACTTGAAAACGTTCGCCCAATGGTTGAAGTTAAAGCTCGCCGTGTTGGTGGTGCAACGTATCAGGTTCCTATGGAAGTACGCCCCTCCCGTCGTACAGCTTTAGCGATGCGTTGGTTAGCCGATGCAGCTTCTAAGCGCTCTGAAAAATCTATGGCACACCGTTTAGCGGGTGAGCTAGGTGATGCTTCAGAAGGTAAAGGTAATGCAGTTAAAAAACGTGACGAAGTTCACCGTATGGCAGATGCTAACAAAGCATTCTCTCATTATCGCTTCTAAATCTCAGTATCGCTTCTAAAGCAGTTACTTGATGTTAATATTGTGTGCATAAACTAAAGCAATATTAATGTCTAAGTTAGTAGGTAAAGATCAAAATATAAATAAGTTGTTTTAGGGCTATTAAGAATTGCGATTGTTAATAGCCTCACTCTATAAAAATTACACAAATTAAGGTTTGCTTAGTTTCTTAAGTGTAAGTTAAAGCAGACAATAAGCGTTTAAATAAACAATAAGCTCAACAGATAATAAGCGTTAAAACTAATAAGTTTTTGATAAGTGCTGGTGAGTTGGGATAACTGCCTAAAAACACAGTCAGTTTTTTTCTAACTAATCGATGTTTCATCAATTGGTGCATAATAGGCTGGTGTTAATATAGCTATCAGCATTTGTATCATAAAAATGTCATCTTAAGAAGCTATTGTAGCCTCCTGCCTTTCACAAACTCGTAGAACGAAATAAATTATAAAGATATTCCATTAGGAAAAAATTATGGCACGTGCAACCCCCTTAAACCGATATCGTAATATTGGTATTTCAGCACACATTGATGCTGGTAAAACAACCACAACTGAACGTATCTTATTCTATACCGGTGTAAGTCACAAAATCGGTGAAGTACACGATGGCGCTGCAACAATGGACTGGATGGAACAAGAGCAGGAGCGTGGTATTACTATTACTTCGGCTGCAACGACTTGTTTTTGGTCTGGTATGGCTAAGCAGTTCCCAGAACATCGCATTAACATCATTGATACCCCAGGCCACGTTGACTTCACTATCGAAGTAGAGCGTTCAATGCGTGTACTTGACGGTGCATGTATGGTTTATTGTGCGGTTGGTGGTGTACAGCCTCAGTCAGAAACAGTTTGGCGTCAAGCTAATAAATATAAAGTACCTCGTCTAGCGTTCGTTAATAAAATGGACCGTGTTGGTGCTGATTTCTACCGTGTTAAAGAGCAAGTTAAAACCCGTTTAGGTGGTACACCTGTTGCTATGGTTATCCCTATTGGTAAAGAAGATGACTTCGAGGGTGTTGTTGATTTAATCACGATGAAAGCTATTTATTGGGATACAGAATCTCAAGGTATGCAGTTTGATGAGCGTGAAATCCCTGAAGAGCTTAAAGAAAAAGCTGAAGAGTATCGTAGTGAGCTTGTAGAAGTTGCTGCTGAAGCCAATGAAGAGTTAATGAATAAATACTTAGAAGGCGAAGAGCTTACTAATGATGAAATTCATGCAGCTATTCGTCAGCGTACTATTAATAATGAGATTATCCCAATGTTCTGTGGTACTGCCTTTAAAAATAAAGGTGTACAAAAGATGTTGGATGCGGTTATTCAGTATATGCCAGCCCCTCAAGACGTACCTGCTATTAAAGGTATTCTAGATGACAAAGCTGAAACTGAAGGTACTCGTGAAGCTTCTGATGAAGCTCCGTTTGCTGCGCTTGCATTTAAAATTATGAATGATAAATTCGTAGGTAACTTAACTTTCGTACGAGTTTACTCAGGTGTTATTAAGCAAGGTGAAAGCGTTTATAACCCAGTTAAGATGAAGCGTGAGCGTGTTGGCCGTATTGTACAGATGCATGCAAACTCGCAAGAAGAGCTTGAAGAAATTCGCGCTGGTGATATCGCTGCTCTAGTTGGTATGAAAGATGTTGGTACTGGTGATACCCTTTGTGATGAAAAAGAAATCATTACTCTTGAGCGTATGGAATTCCCTGAGCCAGTGATTAGTCTTGCTGTTGAGCCAAAAACAAAAGCTGACCAAGAAAAAATGTCAATTGCTCTTGGCCGTTTGGCAAAAGAAGATCCTTCATTCCGTGTTCATACAGATGAAGAATCAGGTCAGACTATTATCAGTGGTATGGGTGAGCTTCATCTAGAGATCCTTGTAGATCGTATGAAGCGTGAATTTAAAGTTGAAGCTAATATTGGTGCACCACAAGTTGCATACCGTGAAACAATCCGTGGTACAGTTGAACAAGAGGGTAAATTTGTTCGTCAAACGGGTGGTCGTGGTAAGTTTGGTCACGTATGGTTAAAGCTTGAGCCTATAGATTTAGACTCAGGTATTGATTATCAGTTTGAAGAACAGGTTGTGGGTGGTGTTGTACCTAAAGAATATCATGGCGCAGTTGATAAAGGTATTCAAGAGCGTATGAAGAATGGTATCCTTGCAGGTTACCCAATCGTTGGTGTTAAAGCGATTCTTTATGATGGTTCATACCATGATGTTGACTCTGACGAACTATCGTTCAAAATGGCTGGTTCAATCGCGTTCAAAAAAGGCTTCATGAATGCAAACCCAGTACTTCTTGAGCCAATTATGAAAGTTGAAGTTGAAACTCCAGAAGAATATATGGGTGATATCATGGGTGACTTAAACCGTCGTCGTGGTATGGTTCAAGGTATGGATGATTTACCTGGTGGCACTAAACAGATTCGTGCAGAAGTACCTTTAGCAGAAATGTTTGGTTATGCTACTAACGTTCGTTCTATGTCTCAAGGCCGTGCAACATACTCTATGGAATTCCAAAAGTATGCTGAAACACCTAAGTCTGTAGCTGAAGAGATTATGAAGAAATTCTCTGGCAAAGATGACGACGAAGAGTAGTATTTATTGTTTAAGTGAGTGACAAATATAATTCTGAACATAAAAGTCTGTATTAGTCAGGCTTTTATATTAAAACTTTTAAGTTATACCAAGCCACATTATTCCTATAAGGAATAGATTGTAATTAGTTGGTGAATTTATGACCAATTGCGTATCAGGGGCTTGTCATTTACTAAGGTTTTCTTATATTATTTGTCATTAACTTGATAAGCACTTTCGAGAATATTATTATCTGACACTAGATCAATAACCTTAAGTTATTATTCCTAGCTGTTTTAATTGAATTAAGATTTAATAAGAGGATACACTCATGGCAAAGGCCAAATTTGAACGATTAAAGCCACACG